>JAGVPR010000240.1 GCA_020052115.1 Candidatus Eiseniibacteriota bacterium | reverse complement strand
CTGGGCCGGCTTCGTGCTCGTGGGGGACGGCCGTGTTACCGTGGCCGGCCTCAGCGAGTTGGATCGCACGCGCCGGGGCGCCTGGCTGGCGGCCGGGGCGCTCATCGCTCTCTTCTGTGTCATCTATCTGGCCGGGAGGTCTAACAGGTGGCGGCGAGGCTGATCGAAGAGACGGATGAGCGCCTCGCCGCCCGGATCGCGGCGGAACGGGACGAGAGTGCCTGCGCGGAGCTTTTCCGGCGATACCGGCGCAGGATCTACCTGTGGTGCTACGGATACGCACGGGATCCTGACGAAGCGATGGACCTCACGCAGGAGGTCTTCGTGCGGATCTTCCGTGGCATCGGGGGGTTCGAGGGGCGCTCGCGCTTCTCAACATGGGTCTACCGCATTGCGCGCAATCACTGCGTCAGTGCGGCCGCGCACCGAGGCGCCAGGCCGGAGTTCGTGCCGATCGACGAGTTGGAGATCGAGGATCACCGTTCAGGGGACTTGCCGCGGCGCGCGGAAATCGAGGGGATGCTGGATCTGGCCATGGCACGAGCCGCGGAGCATCTGCGCGAGGATGAGGTCGATGCGTTCGTACTGCACTATCGCGACGGTCTTACGGTGAACGAGATCACGAAGACGCTCGGGTGCGCGAACGCCACCGGCGCGCGCGCCCTCATCCAGAGCGCGCGCCGCAAACTGGGCCGCATGCGGCAGGAGACGGGCGATGAGTGAGTGGAAAGGCGGCGGGGAACACCCGGACTTGGACGTGCTCGCCGACTTCGAGGCGGGGAGGCTCGGCGCCGGCGCCGCCGCGGATGTCGCGCGGCATACCGAGCGGTGTGTCGGGTGCAGGCTCGAGCTGAAGCGGCTCCGCCGGTTCGCGGCGATCGAGCATGATGAAGATCCCGGCGCCGGGGTCCTCTGGAGTGAGGCCGAAGCGGAGCTGGAGCGCGCCTTCCGCGAGCGCATCCTTCCGGAAGCGCTGCCCTCCGGGCGCGTCTCCCGCCGTGCGGCTTGGACGCGGCTCCGCTGGCCGAAGCTCTGGCTCGTGCCGGCTGCCGCGGCTGCGGTGCTGCTCGCCGTGGTCTTCAACCTCGCACGTCAGGGCGGATCTGATCTCACCACGCGCGGAGCCGGACCGATGCGCGGAGGCGAAACAGCGGAGCGCGTCATCGTCCCGCTCGAGCCGGTCGGCCTCTTGGAGATGGCGCCCGTCCGGTTTTCCTGGAGCGCCTCGAGGCCCTTCGACTCATTCACGCTCGAAGTCGTCACCGCGGAGCTGGAGCCCGTCTTCGCCCGGCCGGGGATCACGGACACGAGCTGCGCGGTGGCCGATACGCTGCGCGCCCTGTTCGTGGCGGGCCGGACGTATCTCTGGAGCGTGCAGGGACATCGCGGGCTGACGGCCTCCGACTCCTCCGTTCATGTCTGGTTCAAGATGCCGCCTGCGCCGCCGGTCGACTGAGCGCTCGAAGGGCGCGGCGGTCCTCCCGCCGCCTTCCCGGTCGCGCTTCCTCTCCGGGCCGTTTTCTCGCGCAGATTGCTGTGTCATCGGCCGCTTTCTCCAGGTCAAAAGTGCAGAAGTCGCGCCGCCGATCCCGCCCCGGGCGCTCATACGTTCACAACCACTTTCCGATCGAGGTGATCGTCATGCGATTCGTTCATGTCCTGCTCGTACTGCCGGTGACGTTGCTGGCGGCCTTCGCCTCCAGCGCGGCCATCGCGGCCGACACGTCCACGGCGCCCGTCGCCGTCTCCGTGCCGGAGGCGGTTCCGGCCGCGACCGGTCTGAACCGGGCGGCTCTCTCGCCGATGATGCAGGAGATCCTGGAGGCATGGGACGCGCACGCCGCGGCCATCGCGGTTCTCGAGCAGCGCATCGAGGCCACGACCGACGCCACGGACGCGATCGCGCTCCAGCAGGAGATCGAAAGCCTGCGCCGCCAGGTGGAGATCCAGATCCTCGGCATCCAGGCGCATCATGCACGACTGGCCGGGCGCCTCGAACAGGCTGCGGAGATCGAGGCCGCCATCGAGGCGATGACCGCTCCGCCGCCCGAAGCGATCCCGGTTGAGCGCCGTCCCGACGACGGACGTGACGAGTGAGGAGGACGGCCATGCGACGAAAGCTGATGCTCATGGCGGCCGCCGCGCTCGTTCTCACGGCTACGGCGGCATCGGGCGACATCGGCCCGCCGGTCAAGGTCGAGTTGCTGGGACCGCCGCGCGCGGCGCTTCCCGGCGAAGTCTTCAAGGGCGAGCTTCGTATTACCAGCGGCGTGCCAGCGGAAGTGAAGGACGTGCGGCTCGCGGGTGAAGGTTGGGGCGCCGCGCGCGTGGACGTCCTGGCGCCCGTCCAGATGGACAAGGGCGCGGCGCTGCTCGTGCCGTTCGAGGTCCAATGTGCTTCTAGTGAGAAGTGGCTCACGGTCTCGTTCCTCTGGAACGGCCGCACCGTGCGGAAGGATCTCGACGTCTCCGAGAGGAGCGCGCGCTATGCCCGCGAGGGAATTCCGGTCACCACCTTTCCGGAGGGCGAGCCGGCCCTGAAGGAGAGCCTGCCTCAGGTGAAGCCCGACCCCGTGATTCCGGAAGGGGCGAAGGCGCCGGAGCCGGGTGCCCTCAAGCACACGATCCGCGTGCGCGGGCGCTTCGTCTACATGAGGCCGGACAACGTCAGCCTCGGGGTGGACGGCCTGTCGGTGGACATCTACGACGAGGATTCCGGCGTCGATGACTTCATCGCCGGCACCGTCACGGGCTGGGACGGAAACTTCGACACGACCTTCGAATTCAGCGATTCGTACGAGGACTACCCGGATATCTACATCAAATTCCGGGCGTGCAATGCCGAGGCCGAGATCGAGCATCCGACCTCGGGCGCCATCTACACATGGGAGACGGACGTCACCCCGGACGTCACGAGCTACCTCAACATCGGCACGATCTATTCCGCCGACGAGAGCGTGACGCCGGCGTTGCACCTGATCACCTCCATGTCGCGCAACTGGCGCTGGTTCATCGGGTACGGGTACGACCCAAGGTATGTGGAGGTGGAGTGGCCGGACGGCGACGAAGGCGCGTGGTACACGCCGGTGAGCGAGGAGATCCACATCAGCAGCGAGTGGGAATGGAGCGATCAGGTGCCGACCCACGAGCACGGCCATCATTGGATGGAGTGCTACGACTCGACGCCCTCACCCTACTACTGCAACCACATCTGCGACGACAACTACCCCACGGACTGCGGGCACTGCCTGTGGTGCGAGGAGGACAGCGAGATTGCGTGGTCCGAGGGGCTGCCCGATTTCCTCGCGTACGCAGTCCCGATGGAGTACGTGTCGCGTTACGGGATCGCGGCGGCCGACACGATGTGGGTGCAGGGCCTCGATACCTGCACCGGGCCCGGCGGTTCGGGGACGTACGACCCGCCGACGATCACGGAGGGTTTCGTCGCGGCGATGTTGGTGGACATCTACGACGACTACCAGGACAGTCATCCGGCGTATGCGCCCTGGCGGGACCGGCTCGAGCTGGGCCCGGAGGAGATCCTCGACTGCGCGGACGATCACAACCCGACCACGGTGGGTGGATTCCTGTTCGCGTTCAAGGCGGACTACCCGGCGGTCAAGGGGGATTTCTGGGAGACGGCAGCCGATTGCGGCTACGACGTGGATGAAGATCCTCCGGGCACGCCCACGACGCTGCTCTGCCTGAGCCATACCTCCGGCGTGGAGTCTCCCGATGCCACGGTGGACATGGAGTGGTCGCTGCCGACCGATGACGCATCCGGCGTGGACGCGTACTCATGGGAGTTCCGCTCCGGGTCCGCCGCGCTGCCGAACCAGACCATAGACGGTTATACGAACTCCTGCACATCCGCCACCCTCGCTCCTGGCACGTACTTCTTCTCCGTTCGGGCACACGACCGCTCGGGACGGTGGGCGACGACGTTCGCAAGCTGGGGTCCGATCGTGATCCGCGAAGCCGACCCGGAAAACCTGACCGACTACGCGCGGGTGGGCTGGGACTATCCGCTCGTGCCCACGTCCTCGAGCGGGAGCACCTCGGGAAGCGCGCACGTTTCCGCAACGCTCCCGGGGAACACGAGCGGCACCTACTGGAACATCGCCGGCCAGAACGACGGCGAATCGGCCACCTCGGCGGGCTTCACCGGCGCGGTATACGTGGATGATGTCTACAAGCAGCAGTGCAGCTGGTCAGCTGTCGCCGCCGGCACCAACTTCTACACGACGAACCGGGGTCCGTTCAACGCTCCCGGTGGGCGGCACACGCTCCACGGCGTATACGATGCCTCCGAGGTTCTCGCGGAAACCGATGAGACCGACAACGACTGGGGTCATCAGTTCGTCTGGACGCCGTACCATCTGACCGCCGATGTGGCGCGGTCCCAATCGTCGATCGAGCACATGCTCTCCGGGTGGGAACACGTCCACGACGGTTCGACGCTCTACTACAATTCGTGGGGGTTCCGCTTCGACAACAGCGGCTGGTGGAACGCCTGCGTCGTCTGGGCGCACGACAACGACAACAACTACGATGTCCGCATGCACGCGGCCTCCACGGGGGCGACGAGCGGCTTCACGACCGCGCTCACGACCTCCTCGCTCTCCGGCGGCAAGATCGACGCCGTGATCGTCAACCGCAACGTGACCGCGACCGCTGAATTCGACGTCGGTGTCATCTATTACGGCACCGCCGCGGATCTCGGCTTCGATGTCCTGCACGTCGAGAACGATTACGCGGACTTCGACTACACCACGACGACGACCCTCGGGCCGGACGGCTGGCTCGGCCTCTACGAATTCGAGGTCTTTCCGGATCATGTCGGACCGGTGAGCGTGATCGTCTGGAGCGATCCACCCACGGCCAACGTTCACGTGCAATGGCGGCCCGAGGACTTCCTGTACGGCGGGCTTGCCAACTGCAGCGCGGAGGCCGTCACCGGGGCCGACGGCCGCGCGGTGCTCCAGTTCGAGGTCTCGGAAACCGGGATGAACAACCTGTGCGTCTACCGGCATCCCAAGGACGGAGAGACACCGGCCGAGGTGTCCTTCCTGATCGTGCGCACCCCGCCGGATCTGGCGCCGGCCACACCGGCGGGATGGCATGCGGGGCTCGTGCCGCTTCCGGCGGCGGACGGCACGCCTACGAGCGTTCCGGAGCCGGACACGCTGAACGGGAATTCGAACTCGACGTATTACAACGTGGCGGTGCAGAACCTGACGGCGGGCGCCGGCGATTCCGTGCGCGCCTACGTCTGGCTCGACGGGGAATCGCACGCCGGCCTTCTCTATCCCACGTTCCCAGGGGACGCGACCTTGAAGTACAACTACTCGTTCCCCTACAGCGTTCGCGGAGGCCGTCATTGCCTGTCGCTCAACATCGATCCGTACTACCGAGTGCTGGAAACGAACGACCGGAACAACGTCTTCGGGGAACAGTACGCCTGGTCGCCGTACTCCCTCACCCAGGGATACGTCACGATCCGTAGCGCGCCCCCGGCCATCCATGGCGGGTGGTTGTACATGACGACTGGCGACCCGCTCTGGTACAACTGCGACGGCTTGCGCCTGTCGGGCCTGACGAACTGGTGGGCCGCCATGGCGGTGATGCCCGGCGACACGAGCAATGTGGACGTGCGCCTGCATCCGATGCTCGTCGGCGTGAAGGACGGCTTCGCCTCGAACCTCGCCTATTCGAGCTGGGGAAAGGCCGCGTCCGATTACGTGCTCGTGAACTTCAATCTGGTCACGCGGAACAGCTACGACGCAGGGGTGACCAGCGTGACGGGCGGTCAGAACTACACCGCCCACTGTACGCAGTCGTCCTACCTGGGGACGCGCCCCTCCGGCGTCTTCGGGCCCTACTCCCTCGGTGCGAACGGGATCGTGCGGCTGCACGAGATGCACCTCGATGCCGGCACGTACGCGTTCACGCTCCAGAACGCGCAGGGGAACGTCAATTGGGGCATGTGCCTACACCCAAACAACCAGCCGTACCTCCAGAAGTCGCTCGTGGTCGCGAACGGAGCGGCCTGGCTGAACGGCCCTGGCGCGGCGGAGACGTTTACAGTCGAGCTCACCGAAGACGACTACTACTGCCTCGCGATCTGGAAGTGCGGGGCGGCCGACCTCCCACTCACCGGTCAGTACACGATCCAGATCACGCCCATCGCGGTGGACGTGGTGCAGGAGAGCGGGATTCCCGGATCCACACGGCTCGCGGGGGTCTGGCCGAATCCCTTCAACCCCCTGACCACGGTCGCCTTCGATCTCGCCGAACAATCACCCGTCGCGCTCACGATCTACGACCTCACGGGCGCCCGGGTGCGGAGCCTGCTCGAAGGAAGACGCCCCGCCGGGCGTCACCGCGTCGCCTGGGACGGATGTGACGACCGCGGCCGACGCGTGGCCAGCGGCGTCTACATCCTCCAGATGCTGGCGGGCGAGCTGCGCGAGAGCCGCAAGCTCGTGATGCTGAAATAAGGGCTGCGAAACGGATCGTGGGCGGCAGCGAGCGGGGCCTGTGAGGGCCCCGCTCGTCTCTCGGATCCCGATCAGTCCGCGCGATCCGCCCCGTATTGTGCCAAGACTCAGCCGAGAGTAAGCGGCACGCAGGCATCGGGTTCCGGATCCGGGTTCGGGCTGCAGTTGGCCCACCGTGGCACTCCAATGCTGTAGGCTCCCGGG
>JAGVPR010000112.1 GCA_020052115.1 Candidatus Eiseniibacteriota bacterium | reverse complement strand
CGCCGCGCGCGCGGCGATGCGCGCGGGAGCGGGACTCGTGACCGCGCTCGTGCCGCGCAGCTTGAACCCGATCCTCGAGACGAAGCTGACCGAGCCGATGACGCGCCCCGTGGACGAGACCCCGGAGGGCAGCATCGCCCTCTCGGCCGAGAAGCAGATCCGCGAGTGGATGGAGAAGTGCAACGTGCTCGTGATCGGGCCGGGGATGTCGCGCGTTCCCGAGACCGCCGATCTCGTCCGCCGGATCGTCTCCGGCGCGCGAATCCCTGTCGTGCTCGATGCCGACGGGCTAAACGCTTTCGAGGGCCGCGCCGACGAGCTGCGCCGCCCGGGGGCGACGGTCGTCATCACGCCGCACCCGGGCGAGATGTCGCGTCTCATGGGTGTCGGCGCCGATGAGCTGGAAATGGACCGCATCACGACAGCGATCTCGGCGGCGGCGCGCTTCGGCTGCATCGTCGTCTCCAAGGGCGCATCCACTGTCATCGCGGGACCGGATGGCCGCGCCTACCTGAACCCGACGGGCAACTCGGGCATGGCGAGCGGCGGCACCGGCGACGTTCTCTCCGGCGTCATCGCGGGACTGCTCGGCCAGGGCTGCCCGATCTTCGAAGGCGCCGCGCTCGGCGCCTATCTCCACGGCCGCGCGGGGGACATCGCCGTGCAGCAGCTCGGCGTCTGGGGACTTCTTGCAGGTGATATGATCGAGGTCCTTCCGGATGCCATGATGGAAGTGTGGAAGGAAAAGGAGACGGAAGAGGACGTGGACGACGAGGAAGACGAGGAGGATTCGTGACGCCGAAGACACGCAGCGTCCGGCGCGACATCGGCCTTCTCGCCGGCGCTCGCGCGATCACCCCCTACATGGTTTCGATCCGCCGCCGCATCCATCAGAACCCGGAGCTTTCGTTCGAGGAGGTCGAGACACAGAAGCTCGTCCTCGATGAGCTGAAGGGTCTCGGCCTGCGCGGGAAGAAGGCCGCCGGCACCGGCGTTGTCGCCGTGCTCGGCACGGGGAACGCCCCCTCGGTGGCGCTCCGGGCCGACATGGACGCGCTGCCCGTCACCGAGATGACGGGGCTTCCATTCGTATCGAAGCGGCCCGGCCTCATGCACGCGTGCGGGCACGATGCGCACGTGGCGATCCTCCTGGGGGCGGCGCGACTCCTTCGCGAGCGCGACCTGCCGGGGCGCGTCGTGCTCCTCTTCCAGCCGGCGGAAGAATCGCCGCCGGGCGGGGCTTCGCTTCTCATACAGGAGGGCGTGCTCACCGAGCACGGCGTCGGAGCCGCCTTCGGATTGCACACCGATCCGACGATTCCCACGGGACGCATCGGCCTTCGCTCCGGGCCGCTGATGGCCGCGACGGACCGATTCGAGATCATCGTGCGCGGGCGCGGCGGGCACGGCGGAAGGCCGCATCAGGCGATTGATCCCGTCGTCGCGGCGGCCCACGTCGTGACCGGCCTGCAGACGATAGTGAGCCGCCGCATTGACCCGGCGAAGGCGGCCGTCGTCACCGTTGGCACGATCCACGGCGGTACGAAGTCGAACATCATCGCGGACGAGGTGCGCCTCGAAGGCACGGCGCGAAGCCTCGAGGATTCGGTGTGGCGGCAGATCCCGGAGCTCATCGAGGAGGTCGTGGCGGGGGTGACGAAGGCTCTGGGCGCCACCTACGAGTACCGCTACACGCGCGGCTATCCCGTTCTGGTGAACGACGAGAAGATGGTCTCGATCGCCGACGAGGTCACGCGCGAGGCGCTCGGGCCGCGGGCCACGGTGTGGCTCGAGGCGCCGCTCCTCGGCGGCGAGGACTTCGCTTACTACGCGAAGGAGGTGCCGGCGGCGTTCCTCAGACTCGGAACCGGCAACGAGAAGAAGGGAGTGGTCCATCCCTGGCACAGCGCGCGCTATGACGTGGACGAAGATGCCCTCCCCGTGGGCGCGGCGATCCTCGCGGGCTGCGCGCTCCGGGCGCTCGCCGGCGGCGTGAAGGCGACTCGCAAGGTCGCCGCGCGGAAGAAGCGGTAGCCGATCATGCTCGCCGGCGACTTCAAGACGCGGCAGGATCTGATCGAGGTCGGCCGCCGTCTCGATCGGAAGGGATTCGTCGCGGCGAACGACGGCAACCTGAGCGTCCGCCTCTCGGCGGACCGCGTTCTCGTCACCACGTCCGGTTCCATCAAGGGCCATCTGACGAACGACGATTTCGTGGTCGTGGATCTGAATGGCCGCGTCCAGGGCGGGGCGCGCCGGCCCTCGACGGAGATCGCGATGCACCTGGCGATCTACCGGCTGCGCGCCGACGTGCGCGCCGTGGTGCACGCGCACCCGCCGATCGCGACCGGCTTCGCGGTCGCCGGGATTCCTCTCGCGCTCTGCGTGCTGCCGGAGATCGTCCTCACGCTCGGTTCGGTTCCGATCGCGTCCTACGCTCCGCCCGCGACCGAGGATGTGGCGCGCTCGATCGAGCCGCACCTGAAGCGCGCGGACGCGGTGCTACTTCGTAACCACGGCGCCGTAACATGTGGAACGGATCCCTTCGAGGCCTACTACCGGATGGAGCGTGTCGAGCACTTCGCGCACATTCTCCTCGTTGCGCGGCTCCTGGGAAACGTCGGCGTCCTCTCGCGCGATCAAGTGCGGGAGCTGATGGGGGCGCACGGCGGCGGGCTCGTCGGCGCGCCTTGCGAGGTGTGCGATTCGGCGGCGATCG
>JAGVPR010000130.1 GCA_020052115.1 Candidatus Eiseniibacteriota bacterium | reverse complement strand
GATCCCGGCGGGCGTGGCGGGAGCGGCGCACCACGCGCCGGTGGTGGTGGACGGCTTCGTCGCCGGCGCATGGGAGTACGATCCGGCGGCCGGACGCGTGCGATGGGAAGCCTTCGAGCCTCAGTCCGATGAGGTGACAGCACGGCTCGAAGCCCGAGCCGAGCGCCTGGCCGTGTTCCTTCGCGATGAGATCGGGCCGTCCGAGCGAAGCGACGCGCTCACTCGCCCGGGGCGTGTGTCGGAGATGGCGCGGCTGTGGCGGGCGTTACGAAGACCGCCCGTGCGAAGGCCTGTGCGGGGATAGAAGGCGGCTGGGCGGGGCAGGGGCCTTTGCGGAGGGCGTCAAGAGCGCGCGCCGCCGTCTGCTCAAGGTGCCCTGAAGGCGCGCGCTTTTGACGAGCGACAGAGCGAGCGGGTCAGCGAGCGAGGAGCGTCCCCCGCAAGGGCCCCTGCCCCCCCCGCCTAACCCGCCAACGTCGCCGCGCGCCGGAAGATCTCGTGCCACATCTCCCGCCTCAGCCTTCCGGTATTCGTGTTCTGCCGGCTCGGATGGTAGGACGAGAGTACGCGGGGCCGGCCGGCCCCGGGATCCCAGAGCGCACCGTGCGCAAAGCGCGGCTTCGGGCGCGGCGGCGCGCACCCGAGATCCTCGAACGCCCGCGCGATTGCATCGAACGCGATCCGGCCCAGCACGAGCACGACCCGCACCCGCTTCATGAGCCTCATCTCGCGCAGAAGGAACGGACGGCAGCTCAGAAGCTCCGAGGGCAGTGGCCTGTTCGCGGGCGGCGCGCACCGGGCGGCGGCGGTGACGTAGACGTCGCGAAGCTCGAGGCCATCGCCCCGCCTCGTTGACGCCGGCCGGTTCGCGAAGCCGCTTCGATGCAGAGCCTCGTAGAGCCAATCGCCCGAGGAATCGCCGGTGAACATGCGCCCGGTGCGGTTCGCGCCGTGTGCCGCCGGTGCGAGCCCGACGATGAGCAGGCGCGCTTCCGGATCTCCGAAGCCGGGAACCGGCCGCCCCCAGTACTCTTCCGCTCGATAGGCGCGCCGTTTCTCCCTTGCGACGAAGGCACAGTGATCCCGGAGCCGCGGGCACAGCTCGCACGCGACGATGTCCGTCGCGACGCGCCGGATCGAATCATCCGCCGCCGGCCGTGCCCGCGCCCCGGAAGGACTCACGCGGCCGGCCGCCGCGCCCGGACAATCATCCGCAGGGTGCGCGCGTTCTCGCCGGGCATCGCCTGGTCTTCGGAACTCGAGAGAATCTCCACGCCCTCGAATCCCGCGCGCCGCATCCGGTCGAGGTAGATCTCCGTCGGATCCGCACCCGCGACGCAGGCGCAGTAGGCGTCAAGGTTCGACCGCAGCGCCGCCGACGGCTCGCGGTCGAATACCATGTCGGAGACGACGAGCCGCCCGCCGGGCCGCAGCGCCTCGAAAGCCGAACGGAAGACCGCGTCCTTGTCGGGGCTCAGGTTGATCACGCAGTTGCTGACGACGACATCGAACGCGCGCGGCGATACCGGCGGCGACTCGATGAGCCCATGATGGAATTCCACGTTGGCGAACCCCCCTCCCGCCGCGTTCGCCCGCGCCTTCTCGATCATCTCCATCGTCATGTCCACACCCGTGGCGTGCCCCTCGGGACCCACCTTGCGCGCCGCGAGGAAGACATCCACGCCCGCTCCCGAGCCGAGGTCCAGGACCTTCTCGCCCGGCCTGAGATCGGCCGCGGCGATCGGGTTGCCGCTCCCGAGCCCGAGATCGGCCCCTTTCGGGATCTGCGCAAGCTCCTCCCGGCTGTAGTGCGTTCTGGACCCGCAGCAGCTCTGGCCCTTCACCGCGGCGGCGTAGCGGCGCCGCACGACATCGCGGACTTCGTCCGCTCCCGGACGGGCGGCCGTCTTCAACTCGGTCTTTCCGCACCCGCAGCAGCAGCCGCGGGCCTCATCCTTCTCGTTCGGCTCCATCTTCGTTCCCTCCCGGAATTACACCGACTTCGCTTGATCCGCAAGCGCGCGGATCGCCTCTTCGTTCCGCCGGTAGTACATCCACTGCCCCCGCCGCTCGGCCGTCACGAGGCCGGCGCGCTGCAAAATCGCCAGATGATGACTCGCCGTAGACTGTCCGAGATCCACGACGTCCACGACGTCGCAGACGCACAGGCCCGGCTCGCCCGCGCCGACGTCCACGCACGAACAACACCCCTTCTTCTTGAGCGCCGCCAGGATGCGGAGTCGCACCGGGTCGGCGATCGCCTTGAGCGCCTCGGCCAGCCGCAGGCGGCTCGTCTCATCGGGGGCCGCCGCGCCCCGGGGTTCCCTGCCCGTTTTCACCGGCACCTCCTCGATGAATCTAAATATCTAAGTTCATAGATATGATACGCACCGTTCGGCCGTCAGTCAAGCCCGGTTCGAAAAAAGCCAGGATAGGCGGAAATCGGCCAGCCGCCCGAGGATCCGGCGGCTCGCCGTCAGAAAATGTCGCCGAGCCACCGCCCGAGGTGCTGGAACCGGCCGATGAGCAGCGAGACACGCGCCATGACCGTGTATCCGAACGCCGCGCCGAACGCCACCATGAGCGTCCAGATGCCGAAGCGGCTTGCCCTGCCGAACATGCCGGTGTGCTCCTTCGAGAAGAAGAAGTAGGCGAGCGCCGAGATGAGCCCGGCGACGAGAACGAGATTCGAGAGCGAGGAGCCGTAGGCGATCCCGCCCGCGTCGCGCACCAGGAGCGGGACCATGCTGCTCCGCACCTGCCCCATGAAGTCGCTCTGCAGATAGCGCGTGAAGTTCGCGCCGGCCGCGTATCCGATCACGAGCGCCATCGCCCAACGCGAGAGGTAGGCCAGCGGCGCCACGAGCCGCGCCAGGAGGAGCAGCCCGAAGAGAAGCGGAATCCATCGTACAGGGTTCGCGGGATTCTCCGCCGCGGTGGGGAGCACGTGCCCGACGAGACTCGGAGCGATCTGGCCGAAGCAGTTCGGCATGAGCGTGTTCCAGAACGCCAGAACCATCGCGTACGCCGCGGTGATGCCGACGAAGAAGTGCTCCGCGAACTTGTAGAACGGGTTGTCACGGTAGAGGAACGAATAGACCATCAGCGTCAGGAGCGCGCCGATCCAGAGCTCGATCCGCTCGACACCGGTCATGACCTGCCTCCCGCGATCCGGCCGCGCTTCTGCCGCCGCCTTTCGGCGAAATACGTCGCGTTGCCGATCAGGATGAACACCACGATGAGAAGGTGCGCGACGTACTGCGGCCCCATGATCTGGAGCGCCTTCGAGTCGTCGCGGTACTCCGGGTACTTCGCCACCAGCGCCGCTTCGTACTCAGCCGCGCCCTGCAGCCCGCCCATCAACCCCAGAAGCTGCCGCGGGTAGTACGGGTAGAGCAGCAAGGCCTCCACGGCGGTCACGCCGCCGGCGACCGGGATGTTTCCCGGGTCGCCCGCGAACTGGATCCACTCCTTCACGCCGGGAAAGCCAGATGCGATATCCACGATGAGGTCCATGTCGCGCAGGCTCTGGACGTCGCGCATCATCGGGATCGCGTCCACGTTCGTGCCGGCCGCATCCGTGGTGTACAGGTTTCGCATCGCGCCGAAGATGGCGTTGATCATCCCCTGATTGCCGGCCTTGTACCCCAGGTGGACCCAGTCCTCGCCGTAGACGCGGTCGGTGAAGTCCGTGCGCATCACGCTTTCGATGAGCAGATCGGCCTGCGCCTGTCCCGTCGTCCACGCGGAGACCATGTAGAGCTTGAGCCGGCGGCGCAGCACGTGCCGGGCGATCGCCTCGGCCATCGGCTGGTTCTCGGGGACGGTGCTCGGCCCGTAGTCGAAGGACATGAGAATCTTCGAACCCTCTGGGAGGCTCTCGATCTTGTCGAAGACCCGCGACACGATCGGGCTCGGGTGAACCGTCAACGTCGGCCGGAAGAGCAGCGGGATGGCCACGCCGGCGGCCATCAGCAGGAAGAGGATCCGCCGATCTATCCGCTTCATGCGGTCGAGGAGACTCATCGCTCAGTCCCCTCCCAGGTGCGAGCGCTCGATGCCCAGGATGAGCCGGAGAGACGTCGAGATGATCCCCAGCGCGATGCCGATCATGATGGCGCGCTGGCCGGCCGTGTTCGGATAGGCCAGTATCCAGCCGAACAGGTTGGGAATCTCGAGGAACTCGAACGGTTGCGGGATCCAGGAGGTCAGGTGATAACCGACGGGCGTGCGCCCGACGAGAATGACGAACGCCGCCAGGAGCAGCACCGTCGCTTCGCGCGTCTTGGCGCGGAACGCGCGGTACGACGCGGAGGCGACGAAGAAGGCGAGCAGCGAGTACATCGTGGACATCATCGGGGCGTAGGCGGCGACGTAGAGGGCCTGGAAGAGCGAGCCCGGGGCCATGGCGTTCCCGCGGGACACGGCCCCGCTCCAGAGCCCCGCGCCGAGCATCAGCAGGAACCCGCCGAGGGTGACGATGCTGTACGGCCAGTCCCTGCGCCTGCGGTAGATCTTGTCGCCGTGAATGCGGAGGAGGTTCCCCCCGCCCAGAATGAACGCGAAGGAAGCGATGATATCGAACCAGACCGACAGCTCGTCGTTCGCGGCGGCGAACGGGTCGTGCGGAATGAACATCGCGAGGACGAGGAGCGCCCCGACCGAGAAGGTGATGATGAGCGGGATCTGTCGCTTCATCGGCGCGTTCTCATCCCCTTATGGATTGATCCGGAACAGCGAAGAGACCCACCGCGCGGCGTTGACGAGCGCCCCGTTGCCGCTCGCCGAGGCCGCCGTCTGCAGCGCAACGCCGAGCAGGATGAACCCGGCCGCGATCGCCTTGCCCACATCCTGCCCCTTCAGGCTCCCGAGCATCTTCTGATCGTTCGAGAGGTACGCGCTCGCAGCGAACAGCTCCTCGCCGATGAGCGTGTAATCGCAAGCCGCCACGAAGAACGGAAGCTGCGTGGGCATGGCCGTACCGGCCACCTGGATGGCGCCCACGCTGTTCCCGGTCTCCGCGAGGATCAGGCTCTCGGCGAAGAAGGCGCCCATGTAGAAACAGGCGGCGGGCTTCTCGCGCACCACGATGCCGTCCACCGCCGCGACGAACGCGAATTGCTCATCGGTGATGTAGTACACCATCGCGTCGTTGTAGAGATCGGGGCGCCCCACCTTGAGGTAGGCTTCCTTGATCGTCTCGCGCGCCACGCTCATGACGAGCGAGCGCCGCGTCGGGACCTCGAGCCGCGTCTCGTACCGCGCCACGAGCTGGGCGACGTTGCCGAGGATCGAGAGCCCGGCCACCGTCTGCACGTTGTCCATGTCCTCGATCCCGGGGATGAAGAGCACCGGCTTCCCCATCTCCGTGGCGCGCCCGACGGCCTCGTCAATCGCTTCGATCCCCGCGATCTTGCGGATGTAGAGCCGGCGGCCCTTCGAAGCCTGGAAGATGAACCATGAGATCCCCCCGATGAGCACGGCAGCGATCACGAGCAGGTTCGACTTGCGAGGGTTGAACCACTGCTGGCTCGCGCGCACGGGGCCCGCGGAGGCGCTCTCGGACTCGCCCGCCGGACCCACGGCGCGCACCCGATAGAAGTAGCTGACGCCGTCCCTGACGGAGGTGTCTGTGTAAGCGCGCGAGCCCGCCGGGAGCGTCACGACCGCGTGGAATTCCTCCGGCCGGTCCACCGCGCGCTGCACCACGTATCGCGTCACGCCTCCCGATTCCTCGGACGCCGAGGGCGACCAGGACAGATCAACGCTCCGGCCTCGATCGTGGGGCGTATCCGCGGCGCGAATCTCCGGCGGCGGCGACGGCGGGTCAGCGAATGCCTGAGCGGCCGGCGCGAGCAGAACGATCAGTACGGTCGAGACGACTCGAAGCATCCGCCTCGAATCGCGGCGGCCGGCGAGAGGTTCAGGATGTGCGCGCATGTCTCCAGCGGGTCCGTTCGGGCGAAACCACCGGCTATCAGGACTCGGCCGGTCGGCGGAAAGTGGTGTCACGATAGGGGGCTCGTCCGAGGACGGTCAAGGGAAAAGGGCCGCGAGCGGCCTCGTTGACCGCTCCCGGACCCCATGCTAGGCTCTCGACATTCCAACGGGGACCGGAAGCACAAACAGACAATGAACCGCCGCCGCTTCGAAATGGTCGTGGAGAAGGCGATCGCCCTGCTCCCTCGCGAGCTGCGCGAGCACATGGACAACGTGCAAATCATCGTCGAGGACTTCCCTTCGAACGATGTCGTCGAGCAGGAAGGCCTCGAGTCCCCCTACGATCTCTTCGGACTCTACGAGGGAATCCCGCTGACCGAACGTGATTCGGGTTATTCCGGCGCCCTCCCCGACCGGATCTTCATCTATCAGAGGCCGATCGAGGAAGCCTGCGAGACCGAGCAGGAGATGGTCGAAGAGGTGCGGATCACCGTGGCCCACGAGGTGGCGCACTTCTTCGGCATTGATGAGGACCGGCTCGAAGAACTCGGATTCGAGTAGCGCTCAACGGGCCGGACGCAACCGGCGCGCCTGATCGAGCGCCACCGCAATCGTGAAGCTGAGCCATGCGGCCGCCACGGCCGCCGGCCCCGGCGGCAAAGAGACCTGCACCGACAGTGCGCGCCCCAGCACCTCCACGATCCGTTCCAAGATTGGAAGCGCCATGAGGCCCGAAGCCGCCGCGGAAGCGGCGATCGCCGTCCAGGCAGAAGCAGGCGATCCACCTCCCTCTGAGGGGACAGAGCGAGCGCGCGGGCGCCGTGCCCGCAGGCGACTCCTACCGCGACCGGCCGGCTCTCGGCGGCTTGAACCCCTCGCACGCGGGCCGCGCGAACGCGAGACGGCGCGCCATCAAGCGCACCGCCTCCGGGCTGTTGTCAACGAGGATGAAGTCGCGTCCGGTGCGCGCGGCCGCTTCCCCCGTGGTGCCGCTGCCCGCGAAGAAATCGAGCACGCACTCGCCCGGGTTCGAGTGCACGCGCACGATCCTGAGAAGGATCGCGAGCGGCTTCTGCGCCGGATAACCGGTGCGCTCCTTAGAGTTCGTCGGCACGATCGTCTGCCACCAGACGTCGGTCGGAATCTTCCCGAGCGCCGCCTTCTCCGGCGTCACCAGCCCCGGCGCCATGTAGGGAACACGGTCTATGGCGTCGCGATTGAACGTGTAGCGCTTCGGGTCCTTCGCATACCAGAGGATGTGGTCGTGCTTTGCCGGCCAGCGCGTCCGCGATCGTCCGCCGAAATCGTACGCCCACACGATCTCGTTCATGAACGATGGACGCCCGAAGATCCCGTCGAGCGAGACCTTGCAATAGTGCGACTCCCGCGGATCCATGTGGAGAAAGATGGAGCCGTCGGGTTTCAGCACACGCCGGGCTTCGCGAAGACGCGGTTCCAGGAAGGCGATGAAGTCATCGAACCGATCCGGGAAGGCGCGCGTCTCGCCGCGCTCCGTGCGGTAGCGCTGCCCCTGGAAGCCCAATCGGTCGCCGCGCGGATCCCGCACCGTGCGAAGTCGAGTCCGCGACTGCGCACGGCCCGTGTTGAACGGCGGGTCTATGTAGATGAGATGGATGGACGCATCGGGGATTGTGGCGAGAACCGCCAGATTGTCGGCCAGGATGATGCGGCCCATCGCAACCTCCCGAGCGTAAAGCGGACACGGCGGCGTCCATGAGATCGTCCGCAGTATAATACGGCGCGCCCGCGGCGGCTGGCGCGACCCTTGCAGCCGTGTGGGATGCGCCCCTCGGTCTCATCGCTTCCTTGGAGGTTACGCCATGCGCCGTTTGCGTTTCGCATCCGCCGCCATGCTCGTTCTTGCCCTGACGGCCGGTTGCGGCCGGGACGGACTGCTGCAGGGGCCATTCGATCCCCTGAAGCAGCCGGGCGGGACGCATTTCGCCGGGGTCGTTCTCCTCGAAGATTTCACATCGCGCCAGGTGTTCCCCACGACCAATTGGTGGAATCTCGACGTCTCGCAGGCGCCCGTGGATGCGAATTCCCAGGCGTACATTGACTGGATCAGCGGGCGCACGCCCGAGAACCCGGCGACGCGCCGCCGTTGCCATCCCGACTTCGGCCCGCCGCCGTATGGGATTCCGTACGTGAGCGTCTCGGGGACGCAGCCGCTGCTGCCTGTTCACTTCGCGCCGTACGGGGCGGAGAGCGATCCCGGCGCGCCGGGCCGGCCCCCGGGCTATCCGATCCCCGATGAGGCGCGCACGCTTCCGAACTACCTCGAGGGCGCGGTGCCCGGAGGAGGCGACGACGGCGATCGCCACCTGATCCTCATTGACCGCGACCGGTGGTTGCTCTTCGAGACGTGGGCGACGACGTGGAGCGCGGCGTCCTCGCGCTGGGAAGCGGGTTCGGGGGCGACGTTCGACCTGGCGCGAAACGACCGCCGTCCGGAAGGCTGGACGTCGGCCGATGCCGCGGGGCTCGCGATCTTCCCGGGCCTCGTGCGCTACGACGAGGTCGCGGCGGGCGAGATCCGACACGCCCTCCGCGTCACGATTCGCGACACGAACGGATACGTGTGGCCCGCGTCACACGAAGCCGGGTCGGCGTCGGGCGCGCCGCCGATGGGTACGCGGCTGCGGCTCAAGGCGAGCAGGGACATCTCCGGCTACGCGCCGATCGTGCGCACCATCTTCCAGGCGATGAAGTCGTATGGCCTCATCGTCGCGGACAACGGCGCCGACATGTACGTGACCGGGACGATGGACGGGCGGTGGGACAACGATATCTTGAACCCTGCGTTCCACGGCCTCTATGCCGACGAGTTCGAGGTCGTCCAGCTCGGCTGGAACCCGATCACCGTCGGGGTGGAGTAAGACCGGGAGCCGCGGGGAGCGCTGCGTCCACACGGCGGGGAAAACGCGAGGACCCGGACCGGGTCCGGGCGACGGGACGGGCGGGCCCACTGTTGTCCCCTCATCCCGGCTGACCGGCTGGCGTCCGGGCCCTCGCGCAACTTGCGCGCGCGAAGCGCGCTCTATCGGAAGAGTGAGCGGAGTTTGCCCCAGGTGACGGCCTCGACCGGCACCGTCTCCGGCCGGCCCGCAAGACTCAGGATGTCCCCTGCGGGATCCACGTCCACCACGTTCAGCGGCCCCGCGCCGAGGAAGATGCAGTGCGAGACGTTGCCGTTCACGTCGGCGTTCGTGAGCCCGAGGCTCGCACCGTAAGGCGTCACGGTGATGCCGGACTCGACCTGGTTGAACAGCGTGCTGGTAATGACGAACGGGAGGAAGTAGAAGTGCCCGCCGCTCGGCGTCAGCCCGGCGCCGCCGTTGCTCTCCGACATCGCGTAGAGCCCCCCGCCGGCGTTCAGGAAGTTAACGATGTCCGTTCGGCGGGCGTTCAGGACGTCCAGCTCGCCTTGCGTGAGCGTGCCGCCGAAGTCGGAGGCGACGACGATGGCGCAGTACTTCGTCCCGAGGAGGTTCAGCTCGGCCATGAGCGTCGAGACGTCGTGGTGCTCGAAATCCGCACCTTCGACATAGCCGCTGGCGATGACGCCGTTCTTGCCGCGGATGTGGCCCGAGGGCACGGGGATGTTCGACTCCACGAAGAGGAACATCGGCGCGCCGGCCGCGTACGGATTGAAGGCGGTATCGGTCACGAACGAGATCGCGACCTGGTTGATGCGCTGCGCGCCGGCCGGGTTGCCGGCCAGGGAGTGGAAGTCGGGATCGTGGCCGGTGATGAAGATGGAACCGGCCCCGGCGGAACCGCCGGAGATGGCGAGCGCAGCTCCAGCGACGAGCAGCGCGACGAGAGCGCGACGGACTGCTGAGAGGTCGTAGCGGGCGGGCATTGAAACCTCCGTCGTTCACGGACGCGTGATGGGATTGGGGCCTCCTCGGAGATGCTCGCGGGAGGATCGAGGTAATCGTGGAGGGATGCTACCGTGGGGTGGCTAGTTTGTCAATCACGTCCCGACTTGGTCACACTAACGACATTTTCAGATACCTTTCTCCGGCCTGGCGCGCATCGAGGGCCGGAGCACGGGCCCCGGCCCTCGGTCACGCTCTCGAGCGAGGCTCAGATCCTCGCCGCCGCCGGTCTTACGACTCCGAGCTTCTTCATCTTCCCTACCAGTGTCGTGCGGCTCATGTTCCCGAGGCACCTCGCGGCCCGGGTTCTGTTCCACCCGCTCCGCTCGAGGGCCTCGAGGATGAGGCGCCGCTCCTCGGCGAGTACGCGCTCGGCGAGCGTGGCGGACTCGCTGGAGATGGGCCCGGAGCAGGGAAGCGACAGGTGATCGGGCAGCACGACCCCACCGTCCGCCACGAGCGCCATCGCCCGCTCGATCTGGTGACGTAGCTCGCGCACGTTCCCCGGCCAGCGATAGCTCCGGAGCGCCGCGTTCACGAGCGGAGAGACCTTCACCGCCTTTCCCATCTCGCGCGAGAACCGCTCGACGAGGAACTGCGCGATGAGCGGCACATCCCCCAGCCTGTCGCGAAGCGGCGGGATCTCTATCATGACCCCGTTCAGGCGGTAGTAGAGGTCCTCGCGGAACTTCTTCTGGCGGAGCGCGGCCGCGAGGTCGGCGTTCGTGGCCGAAACGACGCGCACGTCCACGCGGCGGAAGAACGCCTCTCCCAGCCGGCGGATCTCGCCGGACTCGAGCACACGCAGGAGCTTCACCTGCGCCCGGTGCGTCATCTCGCCGACCTCGTCCAGGAAGATCGTGCCGCCGTCGGCCGCCTCGAAGAGCCCCAGCCGGTCGCGGTCGGCGCCGGTGAAGGCGCCGCGCACGTGCCCGAACAGCTCGCTCTCCTGCATCCCGGCCGGCAGCGTGCCGCAATTCACCGGGACGAAGCGGCGATGACGCCGGTCGCTCATCTCGTGGACGGCCTGAGCGACGAGTTCCTTCCCGACGCCGCTCTCGCCGATGACGAGCACCGGAAGTCGCGTCTGAGCGAAGCTCTCGAGTTCCCCGAGCGCGCCCAGGAGTCCCGGGTCGCGCGTGAGAAAGCCGAAGCGGGAGAAGTCCCGGTCCGAAGTCGGGGCCGGCCTCGGGCGTCTCGCGGGTGACGCCGGCGCGAGACCGCCGCGCTGCAGAGCCTCCAGCCGGACGTCGGCCCTCTCGAGAGAGAGCCCCAGCCGCCGAAGGAGGTGGCGCGCTTCCCAGAAGGCCTCGCGCGCCCTCTCCGGCGCCGGCTCCTCATCGCTCAGACTCCACACATCCCCGAGGATGACGAGCGTCTTCGAAAGTTCATGCGGGGCGTCCATCGCTCGGAAGGCGGCGGCGCTTCGCTCCAGATGCTCGAGCGCGGACACCGCGTCCCCCTTCGCCGCGAAGACGGCACCCAGGGCGCGGTGGATGGCCGCCTCCTCGAAGCGATCTCCGATGGAGAGCGCCACGGCCAGGCCTCGCCGCGCCGACTCCGCCGCCGGCTCGATCTCGCCGAGCGCGGTGAGGCTCTCGGCGATACGGCGCTCGATCTCGGAGATGAGATCGCCCTGAGGGGCGATGCGCATCGCGATTTCGAGCGCCTTCTGGTAAAGCCTGAGCGCCCGGTGCGGATGCCCGCGGTCGTGCTCCAGTTCGCCGAGGAATTCGTAGCAGAGCACTATCTCGCGCTGGAAACCATGACGCCTCGAGAGCAGGAGCGCCTCCCGGTACAGGGATCGCGCCATGTCGAACTCACCGCGCACCCGGTGCAGCGAGGCGCGAGCGATGGCCGCGCAGGTGATTCCCTGCGGCCTGCCCACGGCCCGGTAGGCAGCCAGGGCGCGGTCGAGGGCGGTCTCCGCCACCTCCCAGCGTCCCGACTTGAACGCGACGATCCCGATATTGACACCGGTCTGTGCGACACGCACGACGTCGCCCAATTCCTCGGCGAGCCGCTGCGCGCGGCGCAGATGGTCCAGGGCCATGTCCCAGCGGGTGTCGTTCTTGAGCAGGATACCGAGATGGATCATCGTGCGGATCATCCCCGGCGTGGAGCCGATCCGCTGGAACGCGAAGAGAGCGTTCTCGAAGTGCTGGCGGGCCCGCGAGAATTCGCGCACCCTCTGACGCGCCAACCCCGAAAGCGTCTCCATCTCTCCGAGCCACGCGAACTGTCCGAGGCGGGTGACCGAGTCGATCATCCGCTCGCACACGTCGAGCACCCGGCCGTACTCACCCCGCAGGAAGAGGGCGCGCGCCGCAAGCGTCCAGAACGCGAGCCGCAGGTCGTCCGGCAGCAGACTCTCCCGCGCGAGCTGCGATTCGCACAACGCGAGCGCCTCCGACGCGCGGCCCCTCTCCAGCAGGCATTCAGCTTCGTAACGCCGCACCTCCGCCGCCGCCTCGAACGGGACGGCGGGATCGACGAGCGTGGAGCGCAGATCCTCGAGAAGTGATTCCGCGGCCTGATACGCATGACCTCCGAGGTAGATCCTCAGAAGATCGAGCGCTTGCTTCAACTTCGCGCCAGGATCCCGAACAGGACGGGCAGCTTCGTCCCGCTCGACGGCTTCTTGACGATCGGTCGAGATGAACATTCAGCCACCCTTCCTCAGGGACGGAACAGGATCAGGGACAGGAGACGCCCGAGCCAAGCCAGAGGCTCGCGACCCTGCCGGTGAACGAACTCGCGCGGCTCGGTGCCCGCCGGTGCGCCGGCGGACGTTCCCGCGGTATGGCCCGGAGGCGGCGGCGACCAATACACATCGTCAGGATCGCCGGTTGCGATGGGGATGAAGCGGAAAAGCGCCTCCGCCCGGGCAATGAGGGGCGGAAGCGATTGCAACCCTACGGCAGCCCAACACAGGGCGGCAAGTACGAGCGCTTTAGTGCACTTTCGGTCCATTGTCGTCGCTCCATGATGTGAAAGGCATTGATGTCGGGACCGCGCCGGGGCGAGAGGAGGACCGTCCGGCGGCGGACAGTGAGAGACGTCAAGCGGGCGGATCGCGCATGGCCGAGCCCTCCATGTCGTCGTTCGGCGCGGTGCGGCATGCCGGAAGGCGGGCGGACCTCGGCGATGCAGGCGCCAGCGCGCCCTGTGAGAGGCGCCCTTCGAGAGGGATTTCGAACCCGAGGCGGGGGTCCATCTCCTGAGACCGGCGTTGCGTCGCGAGGGGAGCGTCGTTGAGCCGGCCACTATCATCACAAGGGGTGTTGTCAGTGCGCTAGACACACTAGCATCTGACTAGTGGATCGTCAAGTGAATTATCCGGTGGCCGATCGTTTGTCCGTAGGATTGTTCAGGATGTCGCGATAGTGACACCAATTGTGAAATTACCGCGGCTTCCGTCCAAACCGCGCAGGCGGCTGGAGTCCGTGGCGCCGGGCGTCGCGAATCCGACGGCACCGTCGAGGTTGCGTCGCCTCCCGTGTAGCGCCTCCCGCAGGGCGCGGGCCCGTGCGCCGCGAAGCGAGGTACACCCTCTGCCGGCCCCGCACCCCTGGACCCATCCCAACCCTCATGGTGTAGGCCCCTTGGACGGGGTCCCGCGTCTTCCCATCCGGCGGCCGCGGGGCCGGGACCCGCCGACGGCCCCAAGAACCGCGGAGACAGGGCCGGGCGACGGGGCACTTTACCCGGCTTCCGCCCGCCGGGACCCGGTGGTATGGTTCCCCGGGCCGGCTGCGGGAATCCGTTTGAGCCGCCCGCGGGAGGTTGTCCGGGCCGCCCGCCGTGGCCACTCGCTCGGCTGGCACACCGGACGCTCTGGAAGCCTGGAAAGGAAGCCCATGACGCCCCAGCAGAAGAGGGATCTCGCCCGTCGCGTGATCCGCACCCTGATCGTCTTCGCCGCACTGGCCGGCGCCCTCGCCCTCGGTTTCATCCTGGTGGTCCTCTTCGCGGACAAAGCACTTGCCGAGCCTGTGGACAAGATCGCCGCCATCGTCGAGGACCAGGTGATCTTGAAGAGCGAGGTGGACGAACAGACCGGCGTCTACGCCTCCCAGCAGAACATCGCCGAGGGCGACACGGCCGCCCTACGCACGCTTCGCGAGGAGATCCTCGACCGGATGATTGACGAGAAGGTCGTCCTCGCCGAGGCGAAGAAACAGGGGATCACGGTCCCCGAGAGTGACCTCGAATCGGCCGTGGACGACGCGATCCGCGACACCAAGCAGCGCATCGGCTCCGATGAGCAGTTCACGATCGAGCTCGAGCGCGAGGGGCTCACGATCGACCGGCTTCGCGAGCGCTACCGCGGCGAGGTGCAGAAGCAGATGCTCCAGAGCCGCCTCGTGGGCAAGGAGATCCGGAGCAAGGTTCAGGTCGCGGACGCGGACGTGGACGCCTACTTCCTGAAGCACCGCGCCGAACTCCCGAAGCGGCCCGAGCAGGTGCACCTGCGCCACATCCTCATCGCGCCCAAGCCGGACCCCTCCGCTGAAGACGGGGCCCGCGCGATGTTGACCGCCGCCCGGCTCCGCATCGTCGGCGGCGAGGACTTCGCGAAGGTGGCCTCCGAGGTCTCTCAGGACGCCAGCTCCAAGTATGGCGGCGACATCGGCCGCGTGCGAAAGGGCGAGCTGGAGGCGGTCTTCGATTCGGTGGCGTTCAAGCTGCCGATCGGCGAGGTGAGCGAGCCGTTCAAGTCGAGCCAGGGCTACCACATCCTCCGCGTGGACGAGCGAAGCGGCGAGGAAGCCCGCGTGCGACACATCATCGTGGCGGCCTCCGCCGGCGACAAGGAGAAGCAGATGGCCGGCGCCCTCGCGGGCGACATCCTCGACCGCGTCCGCAAGGGCGAGCCCTTCGAGGATCTCGCGCGCCGCTTCTCCGACGAGCGGGACGTGCGAGATTCCGGCGGGGACCTGGGCAATATCCCCGTCAAGGCGCTTCGCGACCCCTACCTCACGGCGGTGCAGAACCTCTCCGCAGGCGGCGTCACGGATGTCCTCACCGATGAACGCGGCTTCCACCTTTTCCTGCTCGTCGAGCGGATCCCCGAACAGGACTACGCGCTCAGCGAGGTCCGGGAGGAACTGTCCCAGCTCGCGTACCAGGAGAAGCTCCAGGCCGCATACGAGGAGTGGATCGCCGGACTCCGCAAGAACTACTACATCGAGAAGCGCGCCGGGTGAGAAGCGCGCCGTGGGCGCGCGCGGCGCTGGACACGCACGGACGATGCGCCTCGACCTCTATCTAGGCACGGTCTGTCTCCTGAAGACCCGCTCGCAGGCCGCACGGTCGCTCGAGCGCGGCCAGGTCCGCGTGAACGGCGAGATCCCGCGCGCGAGCCGCGAGGTCCACCCCGGGGATCTCATCGAACTGAAGACCAACGACCGCGAACTCAAGGTGCGCGTGCTCCTCGTCCCCGAGAAGAGCGTCAGCCGGAAGGAAGCGCACACCTGCTACGAGACGCTTCTCGACCGCCGGCGCGAACGGTGGGAGGAAGAGGAATGACCGCGGGATCGGCCCGGAGTATCGCAAGCGAGGCGGCGCGCGGCGCCGATCCGCTCATCGTCGTGACGATGGGGGATGCCGCCGGGATCGGGCCCGAGGTCGTCCTCAAAGCGCTCGCCGAGCCGCTTCCCGGCG
>JAGVPR010000265.1 GCA_020052115.1 Candidatus Eiseniibacteriota bacterium | reverse complement strand
GGCTCGCGTCGTCGGCGGGCCGATGATCCGGAACGCCGGCACCGTCGGCGGCAACCTCGCGAACGGATCGCCGGCGGCCGACATCGTGCCGCCGCTCCTCGCCCTCGAAGCCGATGTCGTCATCGAGAGCATCCGCGGCCGGCGGCGTGTCCCGCTCGACGCCTTCTTCACGGGCTACAGAAAGAACGTCCTCGCCCCGAACGAACTCGTCCGCGAGGTTCGCTTCCGCGAGCCCGCTCAGGACGCGCGCGGCCGCTTCGTCAAAGTCGGACAGCGAAACGCTTCCGCCATCTCGATCGTCACGGTGGCCGCACTCGCCGCGCCGGGCGACGCGGGCCCTGGAACCACGCTGCGCATCGCCCTGGGCGCCGTTGCGCCCGTTCCGATGCGCGCGCGCCGCGCAGAAGCCGCGGCGGAAGGAAAGCCGCTCACGCCCGAGACGATCCGCCGCGCCGGAGAAGAGGCCGGCGCCGAGTGCTCCCCCATTGACGACATCCGCGGGAGCGCATGGTACCGGCGGCAGGTCGTTCGCGCTCTCGTCGAGGAGTTCCTCGAGGATCTCGCTTGAGCGATCGCCGCCACGCCGCCGAGCCGCCGAGTCCTACTCTCTAGAAGAACTCGCTGCTCAGCGCAACCCCGAAGCGGCGTCCCGGCGCCGGGAAGTAGAGCGGCAGGTCCTGCCCCATCTCATCCACGGTGAGGTAAGCGCCGGGGGCGTAGCGCTCGTCGAGGACGTTCCGGAAGGAAGCCTCGAGCCGAACGGGGCCGCGCCGGAGAACGAGAGCGAGGTCGAGAGTGGCGTACGCGGGGATCTCGTACCGGTTCGATTCGTCGAGCCACTGATCCCAGAACCGCGCCCACGTGGCCGTCACGCTTCCCATCGAAGGACGCTCGAAGGAGAGCCTCGCGGTCACTCCGTGCCTCGGAACGTTGTTGATCTGCTTCCCGTCATTCTCGCCGCCGTCGAAGCGCGCGCTCGTCCATGTGTAGCCGAGCACGGCCTTCACCGGTTCGATCGGTGCGAAGACAATGCGGCTCTCCAGCCCCGCGTGCGTGCTCTTGTCAATATTGGCGTAGCGAAAACGCGAGAGATCGAAGCCGATCTCATCCCGCGACCCGGCGTAATACACCCCGGCGTCAAGTGCGATGGAGGAGGCAGGCCGAAGTCGGGCCCCCGCCTCGACGTGCGATCCTCGTTGAGGCTCGAGCGCGTCGCTCGAGATGCGAAGGGTCATGACCGGCGCCGGACCCGGTCCATCGGGATCGAACACGTAGGGACGCTGATCGTAGAGCTGCTCGAGCGTGGGCGCCTTGAACGAGCCGGCGACGGAGGCGTAGACGTTTCCCCCGTGCGGCAGTTCCCTCGTCAGCCCAAACGCCGGGCTCCACGCCGAAAACGTCGCGGCGTCGCTCTCCGTTCCCGCGCCGGCCTCCAGGTCGCCGCTCTGCTCCGAGTGGATGCGGTCCCAGCGAAGTCCGGCAGAAAACACCCAGCTCCTCCATGGAGACGACTGGAGATACGTGAACACGGCACCGCTCTGCCGGTCCACCGTTCCGGCTCCCACCTTGTCCGCTCCTCCGGTGGAGAAGTAGCTCGAACGGAGCCTGCCGCGCCCGCCGGCCGTGCCGAGGAGCCACGTGCGCACGCCCGAAACGGGCGAACTCCACTGCACGCGTCCCTCGGTGCTCCCCGAACGCCCGCGCGAGATTCGATCGAGTGTGCCCGCGGGAATGACGGTCTCCGTCGCGTGGACATCGCGGACATCGGCCGTCACGCCGAGCATGATCTCGATGTTGCTCCGCACCCGGCCCCGCACTTCGAGAGACGGCCGGGCGATCTCCTCTCTCCGATCATCCTCTGCCGTCAGCACCGTGCCGGCGTGTTCTCTCCAGAGCGGATCCGGGAGCGGTCCCGGCACCTGCTGTTCAACCTGCGATGCCAAGAGCCGCAGGCGCGCCTCCCATTCCGAGGAGACAGGGGCGCGGAGTTGCGCGTATCCCGTCAGGGCCGTCCGATCGCTGTGAGGTCGGAAGCCGTCCTCCGTCTCGCGCCGCACGGAGGCCGCAGCGCCGGATCGGCCGCGCCCCCATCCGATCCCGAGCCGGCTCCCGTACGAGCCGAAGCTCCCGCCGCTGCCGCGGGCCCAGGCGCTGAGGCCTGGCCGAGGGGCTCGTGTCACGACGTTGACGAGCCCCGCCATGGACGCGTTTCCCTGGACGAAGGAGGCGGGACCGCGCACGAGTTCCACGCGCTCGACCTGTCCGGGGTCTACGAGACCCCAATCCACGCGATCCCCTTCGAGATCGTTGAGCGGGACTTCGTCCACGAGAACCAGCACATGGCTGGTCTGACCAAAGGACGTGAAGCCCCGCGCTTCGACGACCTCACGGCTGCCGGATCCCGCGATGTCGTAGACGTGGAACCCCGGGACGTTCCCGATCAGGCTCGAGAACGACCGTGCGCCGGATGCGCGAATCTCGTCCTCGTCAATGATCGTTGCGCCGGCCGCGAGCCGTGCGATCGGAAGCGGCACTTTCGACGCCTGCACGAGGATCGTGTCGCTGACGGCGTAGATAGCCTCGCCCGCCCGCGAATCCTCCGCAGAGCAAACGCCGGCGCCGATCGCACACAGGTGAGCGGCCGCCCAGAAGCACAGCGTCCAACCCGGCGTTACGCGGACCTGTCCCCTCATCTGCAGACCTCCTCCTTCGCCGTCAAAGCCGCGGCGACACCTGAGCGGATGACGCTGCCGAGCGGCCCTCGAAGCGCGACCAGTGCACTTCGACGGCGATGCTCCTTCCCCCTGCATTGACGCCGGATCCGTGCACCCGGTAGTCGGCGTCGAGGAGGTTATCCGCCCTCACGTCGAGCGCGAGACCGCCCGGCAGCCTCCATCGCGACGTCAATCCAAGGACGCCGAAACCGGGCGTGCCGCCCTTCGGGATCCGGGTATCGGCCTCGTCCTGGGAGGACAGCCTACGCTGCGGACGCGCCCAATCCACGGCCGCGACCAACACCCAACGCGACCAGGTCCGCTCGAGAGCGGCGCGACCGAAGACCGGCGGGATCCTCTGCATCGGCTCGTGATCGCTGAGGTTCTGTCCCCAAGCATATCCGGCGCTGGCTTCGGCCATGAGCCCCCCAACCAGAAGCCAGCCGGCGCCCGCGGACCATCCCCAGAGCCGCGCACGCCCGCTGTTCCTCTTCACGTACACGCGCTGGCCGTCCAGTGAATCGCTCCCCTGATACTCGCCCGGCTCGCGGACCAGCAGATCCTCGAGATCCGAAAAGTGGAGGCGACCCTGATAGCTCAGCCGTCCCGCAGAGCGCTTCGCGCCCAGTTCGTACGCCCACGCGCGCTCCGGACGCAAATCCTGGTTCGGGGCCTCGATCCCGGCGTTGAAGGTGCCGACCGCGGTCAGATCGTAGGCGTTCGGAGCCCTGAACGCCCGACCGACGCCCGCATAGATCGAAGGAAGTGCAGCGGTGCCGGCGTCCCACAGGAATCTCACCTCACCGGTCGGCTCCGAGTAGCTTTCCGAGAGTCTTCTGTACGGGGCCGGCATCGGAGCACGGATCGAGAACACGTTGAGCCGGGCGCCGACATGGAGCGCCAGACGACCAACGACCGGCCGGCTCCACTGGGCGAGCCATGCCGACGAGAGATAGTTCGTCCCGTCGGGGAAGGTCGCGGCAACGCCGGACACATGGCCCGTTTCGAGATCCGTCTTCCACCGGCCGCTCTGGATCTCGTCATAGTAGGTCTCGATCCCGGTCACGAAGGAGGCCCCGCCCTCTCCACGCCAGTGCCCCTGCAGTTCCAGTCCCCAGGTCCCGACCCGGTCCCGCTCCCGCACGGCGATCGTCGGCTTGGACTTCGTCACATACCGTCGTCCTTCGTCCTGGTCGTGATAGGAAACGGTCGCCTGGACCTCCGGGCGTCCGACCAGACTGAACTGCCTCTGAGCCCGGGCGTAAACCAACGTCCTTCGCTGCGGATTGAATACGTGCTCCAGATCCTTCCCCCCCGAGAGGCGATCGTAGCGAGGGACATCGTTCTGCTGAACGTGCTGGGCCGCGAGTGTCAGAACCCCCGGCGCCCCCATGGGCACGGAGAGCTTGAGCGCGCCCGAGTGGGATTCGTATCCCGTGGGCGACTGCGCACCCGTCGTGTCGCCGCCGCGGAGATCGTGGTAACGCGCCGTCGAGAGGTTCAGCAGCATTCCCATGTGCCCGACGCGGCGGGTCAGCCGAAGCGCCCCCACGCGCCGGGATTCGGGCCCTCCGTACTGCGCCCGAACCCGAACATCCGGCTGCCCCATGCCTTCGGCGAGCGCGGAAGGTGACAGGACATTCACGACCCCGCCGAACGCGTCGCTTCCGTACAGCACGGAACCGGGACCCTGCAGGATTTCGACGCGCTCCACAGAGGCGGGATCGAGCGTGTTCAGATACTGATTGGGACCCGTTCGAAGCGCCGAGTTGTTGATGCGTATGCCGTCGGTGAGAAGCAGGCAGTAATTGCCGAGCATGCCGCTCAGGTAAACGCTGCCGCCGCCAGCCGTCGTCTTCTGCACGAGCACGCCGGGCGCCATTGAGAGCAAGTCGGGAACCGTGGCGAGCACGGCGGTCGCCACGGCCTGCGGGGTCACGACATCCACGCTTCGCGGAACCCGGCTCTTGAGGAACGGAGTTCGCGTTCCCGTCACGACGATCTCCGGCTGCAGGTAGGCCTTGCCGCTGTCGGCCTGGGCAGCCGCGCCCTCGAAGGGCGCGGCTGTGAGATCCGCACCTCCCGCGCACATCGGGGCCACACTGAGGCCCATCGCCACCACGCATGCCGGCCAAGACACGCGGACGGCCGGGCGCTGCGGTGTCCAGGGAGTCGAGGCGCCCAGCGCCCTGTCATCGAGCGACCGAGCCGCCTTCGCGGGCCTGTTCATGTGCACCTCTCCGGGAGACGGCGGCCCTCCGGGCGCGACGTCACAGCGCCCGGCGGCCGTTGCCGCCGGGACACCATACGCGCAGGTCCGGCAGGGAAACCCCCGCCGGACCCATCTGCGCGCATACGAACTTCATGCTTCCAGCCGGGCGATTCGCCGCCAAGGCGCCCTGCTCGGACTAGGAGTGACGCCTCCTGCGGATGGTGCGGATCGCCCCCAGCATCAGCCCGCCCATCCCGATCAAGGCGAGACTGCACGGCTCGGGGATCGGCGCGGCGGCCCCGAGGAGGTAATCCTCGACCTCCCCCGTATACAGATCGCCCGCGGCTCCGTGAGCGCCGTCGAAGGTGAAGCGCACGCGCATCCAGGTTTCGTCGAGATTGGCGCCGCCGGGGATGGGGATGGCGAAATCCCGCGCACCCGTCCCCACGCCGAACCACTCGTCCTCGAGGTAGACCACGCGCTCGTCGGCCTCCCATGTATGGCTCAGATCCCAGTCAATCCAGACGCTCAACCACTCGTAGTCGCCCGGGGCCCAGTTCTGCGTCGGGAGCACGGTGAGGTTGAGAAGCGCGACGCCGGCCGTGAACGTGGCGCCGTCGTACACGTTCCCTTGGCTCCCCAGGTATTCGAAACTCTGATCGAGGTGCCTGGCCTGACCGAAGGACGGAAAATACAGGTCCGCCAAGCTCACAGAGAGCGCACCGGCCTCGGAGGTCCACGCCCCCAGGGCCACCACCAGTCCGAGTAGCAGCAACTTCCTCTTCATGACTTCACTCTCCTCTGTCCAGCATCGCCGCGGATCGCCCCGCCCGGAATGGCCCGGGCGGGGGCGTCCATTGCCCTACTCGACGATCACGATCCGCTGCTGCAGGACGGTGCCGCCGAACTCCGCCCGTACGAAGTAAACGCCCGCCGGCACAGGCTTGCCGCCTGCGTTGAGGCCGTCCCAGGTCACCAACCTCCGGCCCGCCGGATAGGCGCCGTCCGCGATCATCCGGATCAGCCGGCCCCCGGCATCGAAGATGGCCACGCTCGTCTGCCCGTGGCTTGGTAGACCAAGGCTGATGGTCGCGCTGCGCCTCGCCGGATTCGGACGGATTCCCTCGAGGACGAACCGGCTGTAGAGCCGCCCCGCTTCTCCCGAGGCGTCCGTGACGGCCGGCTCCACCTGATCCACGAGGACCGTGCCGCTCGCCTCGAGGCACGCGCCGTTCAGGAACCTGCCGCTCAGCACCAGCGTCGCCGGCTGGCCCGGCAGCGGATTCTCGATGCTGTGCACCGCCGGCCCGCGTGGGAACCGCGCAGCGAGCACGGCGCCTTCGAAGCCGTCGAACGACGGGAGAATGACGACCCCGGAGGTGGGAATCGTGCCGTTGAGCATGAGGCTGGACGGGTCCACGTCATGCACATCAAAGGCCCCACCGCCTCCGAGGTACCAGCGAACCGTACCCGGATCGGTGTCGGGCCAGCCGAGATACCAGGTGGTCGGGAGCAGGAGCGACGGCCCGCCCGTGCATGCACCGCACTCGAGCAGACGTGAGGCCCTGTTGTCCGTTTCCACGCACTCCTGAACCTGTCCCTCCGCGTCCGCCACGACGATGATATTGTGCGCGGTCGCGTCGGGAATCAGCCAGTCGCAACAGACCTGAACGACCTGGCCGTTCTGCAGATTCGTGAGGGTCTGAGAGCAGATCAGATTCGCGAAGGTGACCTCGTCGTGGTAGATCTTCACCTTCGTCTCCGCGATGGGCGGAGCGCCCCCGTTCACCGTGGCGTGAACCGGCACGCAGATCTGCACGGCGGTCCCGCACGACGGGAACGGCGGATCGAATACAACCTCGTTCGAGTGGACGCTCAGATCGCGGAAGGAGCTCCAGATGAGGTTGACGTCGGCCTGGGACGATCTCAGTCCATACGAGTCAACGACCGAGAGCTTGATGCTCATCGTGGTCTCGTTGTAGAAGACCAGCGGGTCCGCCGGACGGCAGGTCGCGGTGACCAGGTCCACCGATCCATCCCCGCCGAAGTCCCACTCGTAGCTCACGACGGAGTCTCGCGGGCAACCCCCGCTGCCGTCATCCGGGTCGAAGGAACAGCACGCATCGAGCCAGATCGGCTCGCCCACACACGCGGTGAAGGGTCCGTTGAGACAGGCCACCGGCGGGTGGTTCTCCACGCCCACCGTCACGACAACCGTGGTAGCCGACGTATCCGGCAAGACCAGCGGATCGGGCGATTGGTCAATCACCCACAATGTGGCGTGGTAGGTGGCCGATTGCTGCCCGGGCGGAAGCGCGTACCCGTCGCTCTTCACGACCTGGGCGCCCGTCGCATCCGGGTTGTGGATGTTCGCGCCGTTGGAAGCGTCGAAGTCCCAAAGCCACGAGACCACCTGATGGTCGGGGCACGTCGAGTACGACGGACGCCCGTCGAACCCTATGGCGCTTCCCGGACACGCCCCTTGAGGCGAGGCCGTGCCGACCGCATAGAGGTCGCACGAAATTCCCGGACTCAGGATGAGGACGGCCCAGGGGGTTGTCGCGAACGGCGAGCCGAGCCAGTTCCAGTCGCCGTTCCAGTACCCTTCTCCCTCCAGATCGGGCGCGGCCGGATTGATGACCTGATGCCAGGAATCATACCCCTGCCCGCAAGGATCGGTGTAGCCGTAGAGCAGGAAGCGGCAGTAGTCCTGATACCAGTCCCGCGTCCCGTTCAACAACTCGATCTTCATGTCCGCCAGCGCCTTCTTGATGGCATACATGGCGTAGAGATTGGGCCAATGTTCGTATCCGCACCAGTTGTTGTCCAGCACGCTCATCGCGCCCTGGATGACCGGGGCAAGCCCTGGATTGTGGATGTCGGGGATGTTGAGACCGCAGTAGTACTCCGAGAACATCCCCGAGCCGGTCTTGGCGGCGTTGCACCAGTAGTCCGCCCACGTATAGCCGTATCCGCCGTCCGAGCAGCGGGAGTAGTTGAGCCACTTCTGCAGCTCGGGTTTGACGAAGGCGGCCGCAGGAACGTTGAATTCGTTCTGGGGCCGCTCGGCCGCGTCCAGACCGATCGTCGCCCACTGCACGGCGGAGTTGTCAGAGTCACAACCCGGATACCAAACGGTATAGCGCCAGCCGCCCTCGCAATAGTCGGAGTCCCCCTGACTCCAGGCCAGCAGGTCCACCATGTCCGTGAGGATGCCCTTGTAGGTACGACCTGCGAACGCGCCGCCTTGGACGACCGCCGACGAGTCTCGCGAGAGGGCGATCGCATACATGATGAGCCCCTGCTCGTAGGCGCTGCCATGCTGCGTGCCGCCGATTCCGATTCCGTTTCCGTTGGAGTCGGGATCGCCCCAGGGTTCGACGTCAATCGCTGTCGAGCTAAGCGTCAGCATGATCCACTCGAGGCCCTGGCGGACGAACTCGGCATAGATGTCCGTCTCCCAGTTGTTGTCCGGATAGTGCTTGTTCATCTCAAAGGCGGCCACGGCGGCCGCCGTGTGCGGGGCGTACGAGTACCACGACCCGGAGAAGACATGCTGCAGGTACATCCATCGCAACCCGTCCTGGATGGCCGCGTTCCGGCGAAGGAGCATGTCGTGGTCCCGCTCGTTGCCGGTGAGCGGTTCCACGAAGATCTGTATGTCGCGGAAGGCCGTCTGCCCGACACCGTCGGTAACCGTCAGGCGGGCGGTCTTGGGGCCGCCCTGGGCATACGTGTGCGCCTCGGCGATGTAACCGTGCCTGCGGCCGGCGGTGCCGTCGAGGAATCCCGACACGGGAGCCGTGCCGTCGTCGAAATCGAGCTGGAACCGATACTGCGTAGGATCTCCCTCTCCTCCGTCCACTCGACCCCAGATGATGAAGGTCCGGCCCGGCCACGTATACGGGGCCGCGGGATCGTCAACGTTCTGGGCGAGGTAGCTCCCGATCTCGTAGCTCGACGGCATGACCCGGACGACGGGTACCGCCTGAGCGCCGAACAGAGATCCTGGGGGCTGGAGGTTCTTCGGCGCCTCGAGCGCCGGCATCCTCTCGGTACGGTACTGCTGGATGTACTGCTCCACATCAATGGCCTGGGGGCGACTCTGCGCCCACACGCTCCCGGCCGAAACGGCCAAGAGCGCGATGGGCAGGGCCACTGATGCGCACAGACCCAACACGAACAATCGCCTCATCACGACCTCCTCGAATCAGGGACTCCTTGGGTTCGGAGCCTCTCACCGGAACATCTCGGCAGGCCCGGCCGCATCCTGTCACCGGCACAACCTGCATCCGAGTAGCGCACGTCTATTCCTGCCGTCCGCCGGAGAGCGAGTCCTCCGCGGAGACGGACCTCGACCGAACGAAACGCAACACCCCCCGGCTGCCGACAGGGGGCACGCCGTCGGGACAGATCCAGTAGGATTCGTCGTTCCTTCCTTCGGGCCGCGGGTTGTCCACGATGGCGGTCTGGTCGGTATACGTCGCGACGATCGTTCCTATGGTCTGCGCGGCGAATCCGGCCGGGCCGAGGATCGAACCCGTGAATGCCCAAGCGATCTCCTCGATGGGTTGGGCGGTCTTCGCCAAGCAAATCCACGATTCCACGGGGAGCGCCCTTTCTCTCCCGTCGCCATCCGGCCAGAGCACGCGAAGGCCGAGGCGCGGACCGCGAGGAACGTAGCTCGCCGGATCCGACCGCTCCGTGACGACGCCGACCGCCTTGGGGGGAAGACCGAAGAGAAGAAGAAGCCCGACCTGGACGAGATACGGTTCGGCTTCAAGAACCAAGAGGCTCTCGTGCCGCTTTCCCCACTCCGAGCAGGCAAGGACCTCGATCATCCCCTGGTTCATGTTGATCCGCGCGGGGACGTCCAGCGTTCCTTCACGTTCATCGAGAAGGAGAGGCCCCAGACGAAGGCGCCCGTCGGGCAGGCGCTCGGTCTTTGGACCGGCCTCGCCGGTGCTGTCTGGAACCGCCGGCGCCTCTGCGGAAACGACGCCCGCAGCCGCACACAGCAGGCAACAGAGGAGCAGACTCATCAGGCGCGCCGACGCGCGGCGTTCACCGCCGCATTCGAAATCCGCTGCAGCCGCCATCATCGTCGCTCCCTCAGGGCCGCGCCGAAGGCCCGAGCACCATATCCAACGCCATGAGCGCAAAGGTCGTCGCGAGGACCGGGTCGCTTTCCCACCAACGGCCGTTGTCGTTCACCCAATAACCCAGGCTAGTCTGAGGATCAATCCGCTGCAGAGAGACGAGCTTCCGAGCCAGATCCTTCCGCCAGAAAGCGCGGCGCCCGGACGGCAGCACCAACGGCTCCTCACCCCAGTGAATCAGCGCCTTCGCCATCGTGTGGAAGGAGTAGTAGAGTCCTTGCGCGCCCATCCCTGGATTCTCGTCCACGGTGTAGTGCCGCCGGATCCAGTCCACCGCAGCGACAACGCGCGGATCGTCGCGGTCCACATCCGCGTAAAGAAGGCTCAGCAGACCGGCGTAGGACATGGATCCGTACGAGTGGAACCGGCGGCTTCCGTCCTCGCTCATCTCGTCGCCGGCCTTGCTTTCCCCAGGGTGGTAGACGAATCCGCCGCGATCGTCCTTGGTCGCCGACTGCGCCCACGGCTGGTCGTTGGATCCCGGAAGGTTCTGAACCCGCGTCAGAAACTCGAGGGCCGCTGCCCAGTCGAGGCGACGTTCATCCTGGAAATCCTGTTTCTCGTCTCGAAACGCCGAATTCTCGGCAGCCCAGACCGACTCGAGCACCATGTAGGTGCTGGAGAGATCGGCGTACTTGCGGTTGGGATCGGCCTCGTAACCGAAGCCGCCGCTGAAGACGTCCGAGCCCAGGTGCTGCCCCCCCACGAGAAAGCGCCGGGCGTTCTCGATGACGGCGCGATGGCTCTCGTCGCCTGTGAGCACGAGCGCCATGCTCGCGAGCGCCGTGTTGTAGTGGGGCAGCGCCGGCGCCTGATCGGACGAGACGTAGATCCCTCCGTCGGGGCGCACGCAGCCCAGGAGAAACGCAACGCCCTTCTGTGCGGCCTCCGGAAGAGGGTCGGCCGGGGCACGACGGGGATCCAGGCAATAACAGGCGACGGCCAGCCCCGTCAGTGCCGGGTACTGCGCGAGCGACCAGGATCCGTCCGGGTGCTGCTGGATTGAGAGCCAGCGAAGACCCAGATCGAGACTGTGGAGACCGTCCTTCAATGTCGAGGGATCGAGGGAGACGGGGCTCGATACGAGGACCTCGGCGTCAGCACTCTGCCGGTCGTCGGAGCCGGCGCTCGTTCCGGCGGAGGCGTTGGCTGCGATGCCGGAAAAGAGAATCAGGACGCCGACACACGCGGATGAAGCACGCAATCGAAGATCCACCGCCATCACGATCCCATCTTTCACGATGCAGCGCGCGAATGCACGATCACTACACGGAGAGGCTGGATCAGCCGCGGCGGTGGTCGCGAACGCAGCGACAAGGCCGACCCATGAGCGCAGATGCCCGGACGCCCCCGCATGAAAGAACTCCGGCGCCCGAGTGGAACGCGAGAACTATAACTCGGAGACGACGTTAAGTCAATACAAAAGCATCGTGCAAGACAGATTCGCGCCGGGGCGTCGGGGCGCGGCACCCCACCTCTAACGCCGGCGCCCCGGCGACGGGCGGGGCCGCCACCGGGGCGCTTCTTCAGAGGTCCTCGGCCGATGCGTTTGCTCGACCGAATCGCTTCAAGGACAGACGGCGTTCAGATGATCCTCGTCCCAGCAGGCTCGCTCGCCTCGGCTGTAGTACGGGACGATCACGCTCCCCGCTTCCGTCTCGATGTTCCACTGGACATCCCATGTCATTGCGGCGGACGCATCGTGGTACTGCATGAGTGCCGCGCTGCCGTCCTGCGCGTATTCGAGCCGGTCCCCTTCCGAATTGCCGCCCGGGCGGTTCACGGTGAATGTCGCGGAACGCTCCACGGCGCTTGCGCGCGACCACTCGAGCCGCAGGAGCTGGACTGGCGCCTCCGGAACCGTGGGGTCGTAGAACTGCCAGTAACCGGTAATCGGGACATATGGACAGCGGCCTTCGTACCACAGGTAGTCCACGAGCGCCGGATTGGTGTCGTCCGTCGAGACCCGAAGCGCCCACACGGTCTCGCTGCCCTCGCGCTTCCCCGTGAGCTGCAGATCCAGAACCCACTCGCTGTACACGGCCTGATAGGACCAGAGCCAGCTTCCGTCCTCCTGCTCGACCGGCTGGACGAGGAAGGCCCCCGCGAAGGCCACAGCGGCCGGCGCGATGCCTGCGAGCACCGCCGAATTGACCGCGATCGCCGTCGCCTTCGCGACGACGTAGTTGCTGGAATCGGACGGCGTGGGCTCATCGGTCGTCTTCACCTTCGATGAACCCTGCGCCTCCGCGCCATCGAACGTTTCGAGATCCACCGCCATCACGTCAGCCGGCGGAAGTTCGGGCGCTTCATTCTCGGCGGCCGGGTTCGACGGCGACTCCTCATCCTGGCTGCACGCAGCCGTGAACACCGTGAGAGCGAGCGCGAGGAGAAGTGCGGGGATCCTCTTCCATTGGGCCGTCATCGTAGGTTCCTCCGGGATTCGGCCGGCCCCTGCTGGCGCGGCCTCGGCGGAACCGTTTTGCAAGCGATGTGCCGCATGATCGCGGCGCGCGCGTGGATGGCGCAGAGCGCGCTGTGGCACGGAGATTCGTCCCGCGCTGCGGCTGCCGGGCAGCGAACGGGGCGACCGTGGATAACGGCCGCCCCGTCCCGGAGGAGGCAGACTGTACGAAAGCGGACGCGGCCGCTAGCGAAGCCGGATCGTCCTGTGGGTCCAGACGCCGCCGGGACCGGAAAGCCGCGCAAGGTAAACGCCCGCAGGCAGCGGCCGCCCTTCCTCGTCGCGTCCGTCCCATTCGAATGCGTGCATTCCGGCCGGCAGCGGACCCTCGTGGAGAACTCGAATGAGCCGTCCCGACGCACCGAACAGGTCCAGTGTCACCGGCCCTGACCGGGCGGTCATCGCTCGCAACATCGTCCGCGCCGAGAACGGATTCGGCGCGCTCGTGAGAACCGCCGCCGGCGGCGGGGGCGCTCCGTCGTTCGAGAGGATCGGATTGACGATCCGGTAGAGGCCGCTGTAGCTCAGGACGTAGAGCGCCCCGTCGGGACCGGTCTTCATGCATGTAATGGTTCCGAACCCGCTGCCCCACATCAGCTCGGCCATCTCGGCATCGCTGTCCCCGACGAGATCCAGGAGTCCCGGATTCGTAAAGACGAGCGCATCGCGCGCCGGGTTCAGGCGGAAGCGGAAGATGCGCCCGCTGTTGCACTCGCCCACGAAGAGGGCGTCGGAGTAACTCGCGCCCAGCGCCGCGGTGCTCGGGAACGCAACGCCCGTCACGCAAACCGTGGCGGACCATGAGAACTCCGGGTCGCTGTAGAACGCGGCCGGCGAGGCCGACCAGAGATCGCCCACGCCCTGTGGATCTCGGGAGTCCGGCCCCATGATCTGCTCCCACCCGCTGTTCCATCCGGGCCCCACGGCGTTCAGCTCATCGTAGGAGGACGGACCGTTCTCCGATTGCCAGAGGATCCCCGACACCGGATCGAAGACCATCCCGAAGGAGTTGCGGATGCCGTACGCGTAGAACGCGGACATCGGCGCTCCCAGGGAGACGAACGGATTGTCGGGCGGCACGCTTCCGTCCGCGTTGAGCCGGAAAATCACCGAGGTCGAGTCGGGCAATGGACCGGAAGGGAAATTCTGCAACTTCCCGTTCCTGTTGAGATCGCCGGTCTGGACGTAGAGCTTGCCGTCGGGCCCGAAGAGGAGGTACCCGGCGTCGTGATTCGGGCCGGGCAGCACGGGCAGCCTCAAGACCTGGACCGCTCCGACGAGCGCCGTGCCGTTCCAGGTATACCGCGTGACGCGGTTCGCGATGACCTGGCTCTCCACCGCGGTGTCGGCGCCGATCGAGGCTTCGCTCCAGTAGAGATAAACGTAGTGATTCGTCGCGAAATCCGGGTGGAGTGCGATCCCCAGAAGCCCTCGCTCACTGGCGAAGTTCACGTGCAAGTCGAGAACCGCGCCCGCTTGGAGGACGCCGCCTTGGATGCGGCGCACCGTGCCGGCGTTCTTCTCGAGGGCGAGGATATCGTTCGACGCGATGAATGCGAATCCGGTCGGGCTCGAGAGGCCCCCGCCGGACGTGATCACGGTACTGACGACGAGGCTGGGATCGTTGACCCCGGCCGCGAGCAAGGGAGAGGCGATGAGGATCCCCAGAAGGGCGAGCAAAAGGTGGCGGCGCATGGCTTCCTCCTTGGAAAGCTCGGGTGTCTCTCGTGGGGTCGGGAATTCCGGGCGATCGAAGTCCCTCTCATTGTAGACCACGGTCGCCGCGCGCTCCAGCGCCGGAAACGCAGCTGCCGGGCCTGGCGACCCCGCGCGGGCCTGCGGCGGATCAGCCCCTCACAAACCAGAAGAGCGTCACGAGAGACGCGAGCAGGGTGATCACCAGGCTGATCACGATCGTGACCCGCAGCACCTTCCCCTCTTCACCGATGCGATCAATGATCGCTGCCGCGTTCTGAAGCTTCGCCGGCGAGATGACCGAGGCGAGCCCGCCCCCGATGCCGCCCGCCGCCGCCAACAGGAGCCCGATATGCATCGGCTTGCCGAGCGCCGTGGACGTCTCGATGTGGAAGCGGCTCAGCATCACGATGGCGCTCGTCTCCGACCCCGAAATGAACCCTGCCAGAAGGCCCAGGTAAGGCGCGACAAGCCCGTATGCGGACCCGAAACCGCTCGCCGCCGCTCGCGCCACGACGTGCACCATGTTACGTGATGGATCCACCAGCGCCCAGGCGGCGTTCTTCCCCGAGTGATCAATGACCAGCGCGATCGCGAAATAGACGCCGGCGGCGAGCATCGGCCGCGGTGCCCGACGCAGCGATTTCGCCAAGATCACCCTCCACTGCCCCGGCGCCGGCCGCAGGAAGACCGACGCCGCCAGCGTGGAGATCATGACCCATGTGTACGCCTGCCACAGCGCGCGCGTGGCCGTGGGCCGGCCCGGCACGATCGGGATCGCGAGAGGCAGCTCTTCGAAGAGCCAATGAAAGAACGGCAGCGCCTTGAGATTGACCAGCGTGGCGAAGAGGAAGAGGAGGATCCACGGACTCGAGGCCCTGAGCAGACCGAGCCGCGCCTTCGAGGCGCGGTCCTCGTCCGTCACGAGCGTTTCGCGCCAGATCGGCCTGCGGCGCACCCGGAGCAGCGCCGCCATGACCAGGATGATCGCCGCCCCGGCGGCGACGCCGGTGAGCG
>JAGVPR010000206.1 GCA_020052115.1 Candidatus Eiseniibacteriota bacterium | reverse complement strand
GTCAGCTGCAGCGCGCCCGGCTGCGACTGCACGAGGCCGGCCGACTCCATGCGCCGGACAAGCCGGTACGTCTCGCGGCGGCCGAGCCGGAGCGAGTCTGCCAGCGACTCGGGAGCGATGGGCCCGGAGCCGTGTTCGCTGGCGAGCAGGCGCTTGAGCGCGTGCTCGACGCGCATCCTCTCGCGCCGTCTCCGCCATCGTCGCGCCTGCGGGATGAGCCCGGCCCGCGGCATCCATAGAATCAAGAGCCCCGCTGCGATGAGGGCGAGCGGGGCGGCGGTCATCGTCATGTCCCTTGTCCTCGTTCTCGCGGCCCGTCGTGTACATGGACTTCGCCCGCGACTTTCCGGCTGAGGGCGCATGTTTCGGACGCGTCGCCGACGCGCACCATGAGCGGGTCCCCGAGAGGCCCGAGATCCACCACGGCGAGCGACGCGTTCGGAACGATGCCCCGCCCCTTGAGATAACGCAGCAGCGCGGGGTCGCCGTCTGAGACCCGCGAGACGACCGCCGAGGAACCCACGGGCAGATCGGCGAGCGGGATCTCGCGGCGAGGCGGAAGTGTCCCGTCCTTTCGCGGGATCGGATGACCGTGCGGGTCCGCGAGCGGGTCCCCGAGGCGGCTCGCCATGCGATCCTCCAGCGTCTCGGAGATCGCGTGTTCGAGCCGGTCCGCCTCCGCGTGGACCTCGTCCCACGAGTAGCCGAGCGCGTCGTGTAGGAAACACTCGATCAGCCGATGATGCCGCAGGATCTCGAGCGCGCGCAGGCGGCCTTCGGGCGTGAGAGTGGCGCCGCGGCTCTTCTGGTAGACGACCCACGCAGGGCGCCGTTCCGCCAGCTTGCGCAGCATCCCGGTCACGGAAGCAGGCGCCACGTCGAGCCGGCGCGCGAGCCCCGAGGTGCTGGCGCGGCCGTCCTCGCCGGCGAGGTCGTAGATCGCCTTCAGGTAGTCTTCGATGGCCGGAGTGAGCATCTGACTAAACCCTCGTTTAGTGGCGCCTAATTGTCCCAGCGTACCGGTACCCTCGCCGGACATCAAGGGCCATCCAGCGTCCATGGAATCTGAACACGATTCAACGGAGATCGCGATGGATTATTCCGTGTTGCGGGTGGGTAGCGAGCCGGCTTGTCACTTTCGCACCGCAAGCGCGTGTCCCATGTCGCGGGCCGGGCGCCGCGACGTCAGGACGAGCGTTCCTCGGTGTAGATGCGGTAGCAGGCCAGGAAGAGCGCCAGCGCGGCCGGCCCGAGCATTAGGCCGAGGAAGCCGAAGACGCGCAGCCCGCCGATGATAGCGAGGAAGAGCCAGAGGATCGGGAGCTTCATTTCGCGGCCGATGAGATACGGCCTCAGGAAATTGTCCACGAGACTCACGACGCACATTCCCCAGACAAAGAGCCCTGCGCCCGCCACTCGATGCCCCGCGAGCAGCAATCCGATCGCCGTCGGCAGCCAGACGGCGACCGGACCCACAAACGGGACGAGCGCCGTGATGAGCGTCAGGGACGCCAGCAGGATCGGCACGGGCGCGCCCGCGACCCAGTAACCCAGCCCCGCCAGCACGGCTTGGATGCCGGCGGTCACCAGCACGCCGCGGAACACGGCGCCGACGGCCTGGCCGGCGATGTGAAGGAGGTGGTCGGCGTGCGTCCGGTCGAGCGGCAGCCCTGACTTGACGTTTTCGATCCAGCGGGGACCGCTGCGCAGGAAGAAGAAGAAAGTGAACAGCGTGATGACGACGCCCAGGAGAACCCTGGGGGCCGAGCGGGACACCGCCGTGAGCTGTCCGAGGACCAGATCGCGGAAGCCGTTCACGATCTGCTCGATGCCTTTCTCGATCGCGGCCGCTCCGGCAGCGGGGTCCGTCCCGAACAACCAGTGCGCCGCCGGACGAAGCGGCGATTCCTCGAGCACCCGAGCGAGCTTCAGGAACGTGTCCGGCCCCAGTCCCTGGCGGATGGACGGCCAGAGATTCTGCGTCTCCTGGAGCAGCTGCATGAAGATGAGGAATGCCGGCACGACCACCACGAAGAGCGCGAGCAGCGTGCTGGCGAGCGCCGCCAGATGAGCGTGGCCGCGGAACGCGGTCAGGAAGCGCCGGTGCACCGGATAGAAGAGAATCGCGAGCGTGACGGCCCAGAGGATGGACCGCGCCAGCGGCAGGTAGATGATGACAAGCAGCGCGACCACCGCGAGGGCGACCACGCCGAAACCGACCGCAAGAGCCCTCCGACGGAAAGCCGCCACCGCGGATATCGCCGGGTCCACGGCGAGCGGCGCTACGGACGGCGTCTCGGCCGCGGAATCCTGATCGGCCGCCGCCGCGGCGTGCTCGGCCGGCTCAACATCGGGACGCGATCCCTGAGACCGGTCACGCGCCAAGGACATCGTCTTCTCCGATCAGCCCCCGCGCCCGGGCGGCGAGGCGCTCGCCCGAGGCGACGAAGCGGGTTTCATCGGCGATTATGAAGGCGCGCGTCGCACAGGGCCACAAAGACTGCGAGCCCCGGGCGCCGGCTGCCGGGGAGGCAGACCAGCACGATGCTGCTGACCGGGGCCCGTTGGGAATCTGGATGACCGTCGGCGATGCGCCTACCGCTTCGCGCGCCGGCCGCGTCGCCGCGGCGCCGAGATCTGGAAGAGCATCCCGAACGCGCGAGCGATCTCCTCGCGAAGAATGCCCGGAAGGGCGGCTCTCAACTCGGCACGAAGGACATCGCCCTTGACCGCGCCGCCGCGCAGGGTTGTCTCGCGACGAGAACGCCCTGGGCCGGTGCGCTTGCGCCAGCCGTAAAACGTCCAGCGCGAGATGCCGTACCTCTTCTCGACCTCGGCCGCCGTCCATCCACGCTTCTCCGCGGTCGCCAGGATCTTGGCTCTTTCCTCCCGGCTCACTCGCTTGAAAGCCTTTCTCCGCTTGGGCACGAATTCCTCCCGGCAAAAGGACCAGGCTGTTTGTTAGGCGGAACGCGACGCACGTTGCGCCGCTCCGCCGGGACGCAGGCCGCAGTCTAGGGCACATCGGATTCTGCCGCAATCACAATCGAAAGCCGTCCCAACGCCAGGGTCCCCATTGGTGACTAACGGAGGATGGTCACCTTTTCGGACTCCACCTTGCCTCCCGAGCGGAGTCTCACCAAGTAGACGCCCGACCCGACAGCCCGGCCGGCGTCGTCCCGGCCGTCCCAGTCGAAACCCAGCTTGCCGCCTGGGACAATCTGGTCAACGAGTGTGCGCAGGCGCCGCCCCGACAAATCGAAGACATCGAGCCGGATCGCTCCGGACCAGGAGGTCTGCAGCATCACCCGTGCCGTCCCGCGAGAGGGGTTCGGCTCGACTCCCAGCAGCGAAACCGCCGGGGCCAGGAGCCGGGGGACGGCGACTTCGACGAGCCCCATCGAGGTCTCCACGCCGTCGCGGCTGATCTCCCCGAGCCGGTAGCGATAGCTCTCTCCGGGCGTGACGGTGCCGTCGAGATACGAATAGCGTCCGTTGGTTCCTTGCACCAATTCGCGCCGCAGGGTTTGCCAATCGCCGCCGAGGGCCGGGGATCTGTAGACGCGGAACCCCGCGTGGTTCAACGGATCGGCCACCGACCAGTCGAGGCGCACGCCGCCGTCCACGGCCCGCGCTTCGAATCCCGTCAGCGCGACCGGGACAATCCCGTTTGCGGTCACGTCCACCCGGATCAAATAGTCCACATTGCTCCCGCCGCTCGTGCTGAGCTGCCACGGACCGGCCGGGGCTTTCTGATAGGAGTACCCAAGACCCGCGAACGGATCGAACCAGAGGTAGGGGATATCGGTGGAGGTGTACTCGACGGCCACGCGGAACTCCGTTCCCGGAGCGAGGCCCTGCAGCGCCGGATAGGCTGTGAGGTCCACCTCGCGCCACAGAGGATACGCCTGCGCGGAGGTCAGAGCGACAACGAAGGGCGTCACGAGCTCCGCCGACCCCGCCCCGTTCATGACGTGCAGCTTGAACGTGGCGGGCGTACCGGAACTCGAGAAGCAAAGGTACGCGCGGCTGATGTTGAAATTCGCGCCGGAGCTCGGTCCCTGGAACTTGACCGCCCTCAAGGTCCCGGTGGCCGAGTAGAAGGCGCCGATGGGGAACGCGTCGTCATGGAGAAGCAGCCGGCTCTCCGTCCCGGCCCCGGTGCGGGTGAGCGTGAAGGAGATCGTGGAGCCGGAGCCCGATCCGATGCTGCTCAGCGAGATACCGCTGGCGGTGCCGTCGAAGCGATTGCTGAGCGGAGCGGACATCGATGCGGCGCCGTCCTCGCTCGAGAAAGGCGCGCTCGTTCGGGTCTCGTTGTACGTCGTGATGGTGTCGGGACAGGTGGACCCCGCTGTGTAGCCCAGGAAGCCGGAATCCACGACCTCCACGGAGTAGTTCGTGTAGGAGCTGGTGCCGATGTTGGCCGCGTTCGTGACGGCCTTCGCCCACATCGTGCTGTCCACGCGGGTCACCAAGAGCCCCGGATCGAGCCTCGGGTAGTTCCCGCCGTAGCTGCACCAGTACGAGTACTTGTCGTACGTCGCCGTCGGGATCGGCTTGCGGAACTCCAGCAGGAAGAACTCCTGCGGCTTCGCGGCCACGGGGATCTTGTAGAGCCGGGTGCCGGTCGTTCCCTCGATGGGTGAGAGGGCGCTGGTTCCGTTGGTCGTGATGGTCGTCGGGGTCAGCCAGCCCGCGTACATCCGGTGGAATCCGCTCGGGTGGGCGGGGACGGTTCCGAGCGTCGAGGTCGAGGGCCCCGACCAATTGCCGTCGCCCATGAGGCACCAATGGCGCATCGGATGGTTGTTCAGGTCGTCCAGGCTCATGCTCCCGCTATTCGGATCGTAGAGATCCGCGAACCCCATCGGCCAAGAGAGATTGTGTCCGAATTCGTGACAGACCGTGCCCAGGTTGGCGCGGTGATCGCTGCTGAAGGTGTAATCGTCCACGACGAAGTAGCTGCCGATGTCAACCCCATCGGCTGTCGCGACCGGCGAGCCGGACCAGGACATGTGCGGCCACAACCCCGTCCCCGAGCCGTCGGAGGGGTCGTCTCCGGCGCAGACGAGCAGCAAGTGATCCACCAAGCCGTCGCCGTCGTCGTCGTAGTCCGCGAAGTTGACGTACGGGTCGAAGGCGGCGATGGCGTCACCGATCATGCGGGTCCAGAGGGATGCATCGCTGTTGTAGGCCGACAGCGTCTGCGGCAGCGCCCGCCAGTCATGAACGACGCCGGTGACGGCAAACTGACCATAGGATACCTCGTCGTAGTAATCGGTGAGCGACGGGCTCGCCCCGAACAACATGGTGTTCCAGTACGCCTGCGTGTTGTATCCGCTCGTGCCGGAGAACTGGCACATGAGCGCAACGATTTCCGTCGCCGCCGGGAGGTTGAGCATCCCGCTCTTTCCCGCCGGCACCGGGGGCCGGTGCGGGTCCGCTCCGGGGGGCAGGCTGGGATGTCGCACGGATGGAGCGATCGGTTCCAGATCGGGTGCCAGGCCGGTGGTCGCCGGGTCGGCGTCACCCACGCGGTGGTTCGACGGCGCGAGGCGGCCTTCGGTCCCAAGCTCGGCGTACCACCAAGTGCCGTCTTCCGACTGGATCACGGTGTAGCCGGTCGAGATCTCACGAACGAAGTGCAGGTACTCGTCGCCTTTCACCTCGACCGTGAACGTCTTCCCATCCGGCTGCGCGACCTCAACGGGGAAGGGGATCGCCGGACAGGGTGCGGCTTCCTGGGGGAGGAGGAGAGCGGTCAACGCGAGAAAGAGCCCGAGGAGCTTCACGGGTGGTCTCCTTTCCACGGGGAGATCCGATGGCCGATGGTTGCCGAAATGAACCGCCGCCCGCGGGATGAGAGTCGTCGGGGAAGGGCGCCGGGCTGTTTCTGTAAGATCGGCGGGCTCGGCCGGTTCTGAACGCCGGGGCCTCCAGGACAGGGCCCGAGGCTCTGATATGCTCACGCCCGTCGAGAGGCCTCGAGGAGCCCGCGTTGGATCTTCTGGGAGAAGTCGAGAGATTGTTCGCGCCGTCGGGACCCCTTTCCGTCGCGCTGCCCGAGTACGAATGGCGCGAAGGGCAAGCGTCCATGGCCCTCGCGGTGGCCCGCACGCTACGGGACGGCGGGGTCCTTGCGGTCGAGGCCCCCACCGGTGTCGGCAAGACGTTAGCATACCTCATCCCCGCGGCCCTGCGCGCACGCGAAGGTGGGCGCGTCCTTCTCGCCTCCACGACGAAGAATCTCCAGGAGCAGATCCTCCGAAAAGACGTGCCCAACGCCCGGAAGGTGCTGGGCGAAGACTTCGCCGTCGCCGTGGTGAAAGGGCGCGGCGCCTATCTGTGCGGCCGCCGGTTCGGGCTCTACGCCCAACAGGCGCGCAGGACGGCCCGCGAGAGACACTTCCTCGAGGTGGTGGGCGCTTGGCTCGCCGAGACCGAAACGGGCGAGATCGAGGAGATCGAATCGCGCGGGTACTCGCCGCCGCCGGATCTCTGGTTTCGCGTCTCGAGCGACAGCGCCTTCTGCTCCACGCGCGAGTGCGCGCGCCCAGGGTGTTTCTACCGCGAGAGCCGGCGGCGCGCGCGGAACTCGGGCGTGATCGTGGCGAACCATGCATTGCTCTTCTCGGAGCTGTTCGGAGGAGGCGCGGGACTCCCGGACTTCGATGCGGCCGTGCTCGATGAGGCCCAGAACGTCGAGCGCGTGGCCACCGACCATCTTGCGGTCCGTTTCGGCCCCCGCGCCGTGTCGGACCTGCTCGATCGCGGTCCGGGGCGCACCGACGAGGCCTCGGGGGC
>JAGVPR010000199.1 GCA_020052115.1 Candidatus Eiseniibacteriota bacterium | reverse complement strand
GGTGCCGGCGGATGCGCTCTACTCCGACGGCGCGATCGCGCTCCTGCGCTCGCGTGAGCCGTTCCCCGGCGCCCTGGAGAGCCGCTCCGGCTTCTTCACCGTGCCCAACAAGAGCTTCGCCAGACTTCTGAGCCCGCGCGTGGAAGCCGGCGCGGCCGGCAAGACGGCGCTCGCGTACGATCCCTACATCGCATCGCTTGTCGCGCAGGTCTCCAGCTCGCGCATCGCCGTTGACGACACGCGGCTCGTGGCGTTCGTGACGCGGTACACGCTCACCGACTCGGTGCAGGCCGCGGGAACCTGGATCCGCAACCAGTTCCTCGGGATGGGATACGCCGACGTGCAGTACCACACCTTTAGCTACCAGAGCACGACCCAGAAGAACGTGGTCTGCACGGTCCCGGGCACCCGCTTCCCGAACCAGTACATCATCGTGGACGGCCACTACGATTCGATCTCCCAGCAGCCCACGACGAACGCCCCCGGCGCCGACGACAACGGCACCGGGGTGGCCTCGGTCCTCGAAGTCGCCCGGCTGCTCCAAGGCATCCCGTTCGATTACTCGATCCGCTACATCTGCTTCGCCGCAGAGGAACAAGGGCTCATCGGCAGCACGGCATACGCGAACTACGCGCAGAGCAGCGGGATGCAGATCAAACTCCTCATCAACCTCGACATGATCGGCTACCCGCAGAGCAGCCTGTGGACCACGATCGTCGAGCGCGACCAGGGGAACGCCAACTCGGGCAACGATGCCGCGTCGTACGCCTACGCCGACACGATGAAGCAGGCGACGCTCCTGTACACACCGCTCTCCGTCGTTCACGGGAACATCTACGCGTCGGACTACATGCCGTTCGAGTCTCGCGGATACGTCTGCATCGGCTTGTTCGAAAACGGCGACAACCCGAACTACCACACGACCGGCGATGTCGTCTCCACCGTGAACTTCTCCTACGTCCGGGACGAGACGAAGGCTCTGCTCGCCACGCTGATGCACGTCGCGAGGGTGAGCGACCCGAACGCGCCCGTCATCGTCGCGCCGGCGCTGGAGACGCTCGTCGAGGGTCAAAGTGTTTCGTTCACCGTCACCGCGACCGACCTGGACGACGACCCGCTCACCTACGGGGCTCGCAACCTCCCATCGGGCGCCTCTTACGACTCGACGGGGACCCGCCTCTTCTCCTGGAATCCGACGCTCTCGCAGGCCGGTGAATACGACGTGCTCTTCATCGTGGACGACGGGCGCGGCAAGGCCGACTCGACCACGACTCACATCACCGTCCTCGACACCGCGCCCAGGGTCGCTTTCACGACGCCGCCCGCATGGGACGCCAACGTCTCGGCGTCCATTCTCATCACGGCCGTCTTCGACCAGGATCTCGATCCGGCCACGATCAGCGAGAGCGCGGTGCGCGTGCATTGCAGCCAGACCGGACTCCACCCCGGCTTGGTCGCCTACGACCCCGCGAACCGGCGAATGACCTTTGCGCCCGCCGAGGCGTTCCAGAGGGGCGAACTGGTCACGGTCACCTTCACGAAGTCATTCAAGGCGATGACCGGCTACGATCACGAGGGATTCACGTTGCAGTTCCTGATCGAGTGCGTGCGTCCGACCGACGGCACGCTCACCAGCGTGGACACCCCCGCCGTCGGGAACACGCCGCTCGGCCTGGCCGCGGCCGACCTGGACGAAGACGGCGCCGTGGATCTCGCCGCATCGAACTTCTACGGCGACACCGTCTCGCTGCTGTGGAACGCCGGGAGCTTGACGTTCACTGCCGGCGCGACGCCGGCCGCAGGCGACGGCCCGCAGGGAATCGCGATCGCGGATCTCGACGCCGACGGCCTCTCGGACATCGTGGCGACCTCGTATTTCACGAATCAGGTGCTGGTGCTCTGGAACCAGGGCGGCCGCGTCTTCTCGAGCCCGAGCTTCGCCGGAACGATGATGGGACCGCGCTCCGTCGCCGTGGCGGACCTCGATGGAGACGGCTTGCCGGATCTGGCGACCGTGAACGGCGTTTCCGACAACGTTTCCGTGATCAAAAACCTGGGAGGCCGCGTCTTCGGCGCGCAGACAGCCTACGCCGTCGGCGACGACCCCTACTCTGTCGTCGCGACCGACGTGGACGGAGATGGACATCTCGACCTCGCCGCGGTCAAGACGGGCACGCCGCGCGTCGTCGTCTTGAAGAACCTGGGGAACGCCGTCTTCTCGGCGCCGACCGGCTACTCGGCGGGCTCGAGCCCTTACGGCATCGCGGCCGGGGACGTGACAGGCGACGGCGCGCCCGATCTCGCGGTCGCCAACGGCGGCAGCGGAACCGCGTCCTTGCTCATGAACGCCGGCAACGGGACGTTCGGCGCGCCGGCCGACTACGCCACCGCCAATCAGCCTCGAGCCGCGGTGATCGCGGACATGACGGGCGACGGCGCGCTCGACGTCGTCGTCGCCAACGGCTTCTCGGACAACCTCTCCTTCCTGCGAAACACCGGAGCCGGCGCCTTCGCTCCGGCGGTGAACACGGCGGTCGGCGACACGCCCCGCGCGATCGTGGCCGCCGATCTCGACGGCGACGGCGACGTGGATATCGCCTCGGTGAATTCGCTGTCGAACACCGTGTCGGTGCTGCGCAATGGGCCGCAGGGAACCATTGACGTGCCCGCCGACAGCCCGCCGGCGCCCACGGCACTCCTAGCCAACCGCCCGAACCCGTTCAACCCCTCCACGGTGATCACCTTCCGCTTGGTGAAGCCTGCGCCCGTGGAACTGGCCGTGTACGATGTGCGCGGCCGCCTCGTTCGCTGGCTCGCTCGCGGGGAGCGCGCCTCGGGGGAGCACCGCGTGGGTTGGGACGGGCGCGACGAATCGGGTCGGGAAGTCGCGAGCGGACTCTATCTCTACCGCCTGACCGCGGCCGGATTCGCGGATTCGAAGAGGATGGTGCTGGCAAGATAGGGAATGGCGCGAGTCGCCGGGCGTACATGTAAAGGCGCCGCCGGTCCGTGGACCGGCGGCGTCTTCGCTACCAGAGCCTTCTTTCGAAGCCGCGCTATCGGAACTCGATCCGTCTCACGCCGATCGGGTTCCCCGCCATCGGCTGCTCCCATCGCTGGACGTCCCGAGAACCGCGCAGCTTCGAGATGATCGCGTAGAAGTCATCAACGCTGCCGTCCGGGAACCGGATCCTCGTATCGAACATCTCGTCGTTGCGAAGTCCGGTGCGTTCGCGCCCCAGGAAGAGAACGTTGAAATCCTGCTCGGGCACGGGCCCCATGATCTGGATCTCGTAGACTCCGTCGAACGGAATCGAGGTCATCGTCTTCAGGTTGCGGGGGCGGAAACCGAACATCTGTCTCAGGAACTTGCGGTTGCTGATCTCGACGGTGAAGTCCTCGATGTCCATCTGACCCGAGTCGGTGTAGAGCGTCACGTGAAAGGTGCTGTCGCTCCGGGCCGGGTCCGCGGGAACCTCGCGAGTGGGCGGCTGCGCCGCCTCGTCTCCGGCCGGCGCGACGCC
>JAGVPR010000171.1 GCA_020052115.1 Candidatus Eiseniibacteriota bacterium | reverse complement strand
CTGGGCGACCCGGGCCGGCGCCGACATCGTGAGGAGCGCCTCGGGCGCCGACCCTGCATCCGTCGCCTTCGACGGCGTGAGCGCAGCGGTCGCGCGCGGATCCGACGTCGTGCTCGTGGACACGGCAGGGCGGCTCCAGACGAAGACGAACCTCATGGAAGAGGTGCGAAAGATCCACCGCGTTGTCGGGAGGAAGCTCCCGGGCGCGCCGCACGAGACCTTCCTCGTGCTTGACGGGACCACCGGCCAGAACGCTCTCTCGCAGGCGCGCGAGTTCGGCCGGGCGCTCGGGGTGACCGGTCTCATCCTCGCGAAGGTAGACGGCACGGCGCGCGGGGGAGCGGTACTCGCGATCGCGGACCAGTACGAGATCCCGGTCCGGTACCTCGGTGTCGGCGAATCCATCGAGGATCTCGTCGAATTCGATCCGGGTGAATTCGCGAAGGCGCTGGTCGGGGATCAGGAAGCGGAGTAGCGGCTCACCGCAAGTGCACGATCTTCTGCGCTGCGGCCCCGCGCCGCAATCGCCGCCCCGAAAACACGAAGGGCCGGCGAGAATCCGCCGGCCCTTCGCTCGGTGGGGGCTGTCCTACTTCAACACCACCATCTTCGATCCGAATGACCGGCTCCCCGTCTGCAGGCGCGCGAAGTACACGCCCGACCCGACGCGCGAGCCGGCGTCGTTCATCCCATCCCACAGCGCCTGGTACCGGCCCGCGGGCAGGAAGCCGTCCTGCAGCTTCCGCACGAGACGGCCGCTCGCGTCGTAGACCGCCAGCAGCACGCGGCCGGGCGCGGAGACGTCGTAGCGCACCGTGGTCATCGGGTTGAACGGGTTCGGCCGCGGGGCGAACAGCATCGTCGCCGGCGGCACCGGCACGTTCTCTTCCACGCCCACGATCGGCTGGGCGATCGTGAGGATCACGCACCACTGGTTGAGCGTTCCGGTATCGACGGACACGAGGTCCCTGACCAGCAGCGTCCACTGGCCCGCGGGAGCCTGCGTGTCGAAGTCGTTCATCGTTCCCGGACCGTCCACGGCCGTGGGCGTGTCGTAGGTCGTGATGATGTTGTCCGCGCTGCCGCCCGTGTTGTTGTGCAGCATCACTGTCGTGTTCGCCGGCGAGGTGAGTGCCACCTCGAGGTCTCCCTTGTAGGTGTGCGTGATGTTGACGCTCGCCAGCACGTTCATGATTGACCCGGTGTCGGGCACGTTGATGATGCTCGTGACGCCGGTCGAGTTGTTGTCCGGGATGGCCAGGGCCGGGTTCACGCAGTACGTGACTTGAACCTGCGTGAACGGCGAGAGCGAGAAGTCAATATTCGGCGTGTCCTGTCCCGTGAGGACGGCGACACAGGTCTGCGTGCCGCTCGTGTAGTTCAGCTTCGTCGCCTGGACGGTGTAGCGGAAGGGCGAGAGACCGGTGAGCTGGTAGTAACCCGACACGTCCGTCGTGTCGGCATGGCCGCCCGCAGTGACGATGACGCCGCTGTCGTCGCTCGTGTCCGTGAGGTCCACGTGCCCGGAGATGGTGCCCGGCGTGATGCCCACGTCGTCAACCATGAGGAACGCGGCCGCATTAGCTAGCAGCTGCATCGCCGTCGTCGTGTCGGTCATCGCCTCCAGGCTGAAGTTGAAATCCACGATCTGCGCGCTCGCCGGCGAGGCGTTGTTGTCGTAGAAGTGAATGCCCGAGGAGTTCGGGTAGTTCGTCGTGCCGTAGATCGCCGTGGCGTCGGCCGCGACGACGTCGGCGTCGTGGTCGCCGTAGCTGCCGTACGTGATCCCGAGCGTGGCCGGAAGCGCATGCGGCGTGGTGGCGAGCGGATGGCACTCGAACCCGGTCCTGCGCACAAGGGCGCCGGCGTTGTCGCTGTTCCAGCTCACCAGGTGCAGCACGTTCGTCTTGAATGTCGGGTAGCCCGGCGAAGAAACGGCGTCGTATCCGACTTCGCCGCCCTCGATGAGAAGCTTGCCGCCCGCGGCGACGTAAGCTTCGAGAGCCGCGCGATAGGCGGCGTTCGCGACCGGGCTCGTGTCGTCGCCCGAAGAGGAGATGATGAACGAGTATGCGGCCCAGGTGCCCGGGTCGCTCGCGGCGCTCGTCTCCTCGGTGACCGCGTAGCCGGCATCGCGGAGCCAGCGCGCGATGCTGGCCGCGCTCGCGACCTTCGACATCTCGCCGCTCTCGACGCCCACGATCACGCCCTTCTCCTCGATCACCTTCGGCTCGGACGTCTTCGCCCCGTCCCAGTCGTTGATGACGAGCACGCTGCCCAGCACATCAATCACGTCGAAGCAATGCTCTCCCGTGGCCGGGTGAAGCGTCTCGTTCGAGTTCGAGGAGTTGTCCACGGCACGGATCTTGTAGCAGACCTGATCGCCGATCGCGACCGGCGGGACAACGCCGGGGAAATAAGCGCTGAAGTAGTCGGTCGCTCCTTCGCGGGTGAGGGCGAAGGACGCCTCAGGCGTCGCGTTTCGGTTCCACTCGACCGTGACGCTCGCGACACCGAGATTGTCGGTCACCAGCGCGCGCACGCGGGCCGGCCACGTCAGTAGCGGCTGGTTCGCGAGCGGCGTGTGCACGATGACGGGGGCTTCGGTATCAGCGCCGATCCGGAAGGTGTGGAAGTTACCGGGCGCGCCGACGGGGTGTGTCGCCACGCCGCCGGAACTGTCGGCAGCGGAGACGTAGTAGTCCACGATCGAGCCGTCCGGCTGGCCTGGAATCGAAGCGCCGAACTCGTTCGGGTTGCCGGTCGCGAGCATCGCCGCGTTCGTCCAGGAACCGGCGTCCACACGGTAGGAGGTGAAGATCGCGCCGGTGTTGAGCGGGGCCGCGCCCGCGAAGACGAGCGCCGTGACCAGGTACGGTCCGACGGTGTCTTCCGTATCGCCGAGCGCGGTGTGCGTGATGCTCGGGATGTAGTTGGAGGCGTTCAGGATGCCGCGCAGGTCCATCCAGTAGACGATCGAGCTGACATGCGCGCCGCCGAAGAGGCTCTGATCGGCGACGACCATCGCCTCGGCGCAGTCCACCATATTGCCGGTCGTGGGGACGTCGAACTGGGCCTCCAGCACGACAGCCAGCGCCGTCTGCATGCCGATGTCGTTCGCGATCTGCCAGCAGACCGCGGACCAGATCTCGCCATCGGTGTGGACCTGGCCGACGAGGTCCTCCGGATAGTGCCGCGTCGTGTCGAGGCGGCGTCCCGGCCAGCAGTTGTCCACCGGTCCCTTGTCCCAGTCGAAGACCACGAACGGCTGGAACGTCGGGTTCACGTCGGAGGCCATGACGCTCGCGATGAAGTCGCCGAACCCTTCGCCCATCGCGCCGCCTTCTGCGGAGGCGCCCCAGCCGGGAACCTGGTTGTCCTGGATCGAGTGGCCGTACTCGTGGATGACGACGTCTGCGTCCTCGCTGTCGTCCACGCAGCCGTCGCCGTAGGCGATTCGCTTCGAGGAGGGGATATAGTGCGAGTTGTCGTCGCCGTTGAGTCCGTGAGCATCGAACTCCTGGATCCGGTTGTTGACGTTCGTGAAGCCGAGGGACTGGATCAGGCGCTCCGTCGCGTCAATGTGGTAGTAGCAGAGGACCTCTTCAAACATGTCGTTCGCGCGGGTGTACACGAAACCGCTCGCGCTCGCGTCGGTCGCGAGCGTCACGACCGGCGATTCGAACTCGATACTCGAGGCGAAGCGGCCGCGAAGGCGGTAGAGGCCGCCGACCGCGTCGTCCAGTTCGTGGAGCGTGACGGTGAGGTAGGACGGGTTGAACGCCGCCTGGTCGGCGTCGCTCAGGTCGGCGATGGTGTTGTCTTGGAGGGCGACGGGCGGGTTCGGATCCCAGGTCTGGCCCGAGCCGTCCACGAAGTTCTGCACCCGGTTGCGGAGTTCGCGCACGGCGCCCGAGCGCGCATCAACGAACGCCTCCCAGTCGCCGAAAGGCTCGTCCGCCGGCACGAGCGTCTTCCACGCGAGGAAGGCGCTGCCGTCGGCCGCGCGCACGACGAGATCCGCGCGCTCCGGCGCGTGAAGCGACCCGGACGCCCCGATCGTCCGGCGGACGGAGGCGATCGCCTCATCCGCCGTGATGTTCGGGCGAACGTCCACAGCCGGATGCTGCGCGGCCTCGTTCACGACGCGGACGACCTCGCCGCTCCGGGAGACGGTCACCCACACGACCCCCGCCTCGACGGGGATGCCGTCGTACATCTGCTGATAGCGAACGTGGTAGCCGCCCGGGCTCTCGATCACCGCTTCGGTGCGAAGCTCGGAGAGATCGCTGCTCAGATCCATCGCGCCGCTGCGCTCGATCAGAAACGCGCGGGCGGTCGCCTCCGCATCGAACGGCGAGCGGGCGGCCGGCGACGGAGAGACTCGCGTCATTCTGCGCACGACGCCGCTCTCGTCGCTGGAACTCAGCCATGCTCCGGCCACTTCGGACATGAGCGCGCGGGTGGCCGGCCAGGGTGTTTCCTGGATCACGCGCTTGCCGGCCGCCGCCACCGGCGCCGTCTTCGCGAGCGCAATGACGGGGAGGGCGAGCAACAGTGAGAGGACGGCGAGGGCCGCGATATTTCTTCGGCCGACGGATGCACGCGCCAGATGCATAGCTACCTCCGTGAAATGTGGCCGCCACGATTGTGATTGGGGCTTGTGTCTCGACAAGCTAGGTCATGATTTTACCACAACTTGGAGTGAGATCTCAAGGCGGGGATCGAAGGACGGCGGAAACAGCCGCTCGGCCGCGCGTTACGGTCGGGGCCGGCGGGGCCGGGAGCCGGTCACCAGTACGTCTCGAAATGCACGTTCCCGCGCGCGCCTCTCGCGTCGGCCTGGAAACCGAATCGCGTCTCCAGCACCTCGACCAGACCCCTGGGTTCGGGATAGGTCTTCGCGCCCTGGGTCGTCTTCGGAGCGCCGATCATCGCCGGGTTGCCGCAGAGAAACACGTCCCAGCTCTCAGGATCCAGCCGCGCTTCGAGGATCGCCTCGAGCTTTCCGCTCTCGATGAGATCCTGGATGTACAGCTTGGCGCCTGATTGGTCCCTGGTCGTCATCGGGTGGTAGAGGTACCTCGGGTACTTCCGCATCAACTCCGCGTGGACCTCGTGGTAGGCGAGATCGCCTCGAGTGCGAGCACAGGTGATGTTCACGATGCGCCGGCCGCGCCCCTCGCGAAGGAGCTGCCAGACCATCCGATTGTGCGGCGCTTCACCCGTACCGGTAGCGCAGAAAAGGAAGTCCTGGCCTTGGCGCGCCCGGTCGAGCCCGTAGACGCCGGCGAACTTCGGGCCTATCCAGAGCCGGTCACCGGCCTCGAGAAGGACGAGCCGAGTCGTGAGCGCGGGGGCTTCATCGTCTCCCGGCGAGCCGAAGCGGACGACGGCGACGAAGAACTCGAGAAAGTCCTCTTCGGCCGGCTCGATCAGGCGCCGTTCTCCCGGCGCGACGATCGGCGATCCGACGGAATAGGCGCGCTTGGCGAGCCGCCGCTCTTGCCCCTCGAGAAGCGCCTCCTCCTCGCACGGCTCCTGGCGCGGCTCCCAGTAACCCATGCCGAGCGACGTGTAACGGCCGGCGGCGAAGGGCGGAAAGCCGCCGTCGGGCTTGACGCGAACGATGAAGAGATTCTCGTGCATCCGTTCCATCGAGGACACGGCGGCGTTGTAGTGCGCGAGTCGGAGCGATTCGATTTCGGCGGCTTCGAGCTCTGGCGGCATGTCGAGCCTCTTGGTGAGTTCGTCGGAATCCCGACCCTCTTGGAATGATAGCGCACGATTCCTGCGGCCCATGCTCATTTTGCGAAACGGAATCTTCGGACTTCCTCGTCCGCGGGCCGGGCGCTATTCTCAGCGCGAACCGGCGGGCCGCGAGGCCCGCGGTCCCAGCGAGACCGGAGGTTCATCATGTATGGCCGGAGATGGACGGCCGCTCTTGCCCGGGATGGGGGGGCAGAGGTGCGGCCGCGCGAGCGACTGGCGTCGGTAGGCGCCGGCGGTCTCGCGGATGCGGAACTGCTCGCGTTGGTTCTCGGCACCGGCTCGCGCGGAGAGGGTGTGCTGTCGCTGTCCTCGCGCCTGCTGGGGGAGCGTGGGGCCGAGTCGCTTCGCGAAAAGCCGTTCGAATCGCTTCGCGGGGAGCGCGGTCTCGGGACGGCACGGGCAGCCCGCCTGGTGGCCGCGCTCGAGCTGGGACGCAGGGCGCACGACAAAGACCGCTCGCCTGTCCTTCGCACGCCCGAAGAGGTCTACGCCGCGACGAGGGAGTATGCGCTCGAGCGGCGGGAGCACTTCCTGACCGTTCTCTTGAATGCGAGGAACCGGCTCATCCGGAAGGAGCTGATCTCCATCGGAACCTTGAACGGGAGCTTGGTGCATCCGCGCGAGGTCTTCCGCTCCGCGATCCTGGAATCGGCGGCGAGCCTGATCCTCGTTCACAATCACCCGTCCGACGATCCCCAGCCCTCGGCGGACGATCTGGACATCACCGCGCGGATCGCGCGCGCGGGAGAGATCCTGGGGATCGAACTCCTCGATCACGTCATCATCTGCCGGAGCGGGTTCTTGAGCTTCCGGCAGGAGAGACTCATCTGATCACGGGCGCGCTCCCGGGCGGCGGCCCGGGGGTGCCGAAAGGAGTGCGGTGGGTCGAGTCATCGCCGAAACCGATCTCGTAGAGGAGCGCGAGGCCGCGCGCCTCGGGCGCCGGGCGGTCGTCTTCACAAACGGGTGCTTCGATCTGCTGCATCGCGGGCACGCCGAGTATCTCGCCGCGGCGCGCGCGCTGGGGGATCTGCTCTACGTCGGCATCAACACGGATCGGTCGGTCGAGCGCCTGAAAGGCGCCGGCCGTCCGATCGTTGGGCAGGACGACCGCGCCGCGCTCGTCGCGGCCCTCGCCGCAGTGGACCGTGTCGTCCTCTTCGACGAGGACACGCCGCGCCGGATCATCGAGCGTCTTCTCCCGGACGTGCTCGTCAAGGGGGGCGACTACCGCCCCGCGGAGATCGTGGGGGCGGCGGAGGTCGAGGCGGCGGGAGGTCGCGTCGTGGTCCTTCCGTACCTGGAAGGCCGCTCAACGAGCGGCCTCATCTCCCTCATTCTGAAGCACATAGATCGCCGCCTCTAGGGCCTCCAGCCGCCAGTTTCGCGTTGACACCGGCGGGGTCCGCTGATAACCTTACACGTGGTTTTGTTTGAGGTTACGACCTTGGGCCTCGGTGTCGCGGAGGGTCCGTCCTCGGGGTCTTGAGGGCGGCGGGAAGCCAGCCGGCGTCCGGGCGCTGAGGCAGGTCCAGCGCTCGGGCCGGAACGGGCTCGGTCCTCCGGCAAGGGGAAGGCGGAGCGGGACAATCGGAGCGCGCCGCACGGCGCCTCGCGCCTTGTCCCGTTTTTTGTGTCCGGCGCCGCACGCGGCCGGCCGGATGTGAAAGGGGTGGTTCCGAAAGTATGCGCAAATGGAAAGTGGTCATTATGGGCGCAGGCGGGAGAGACTTCCACAACTTCAATCAGTTCTACCGAGATCGCGCCGAGTGCGAAGTGGTCGCGTTCACGGCGACGCAGATTCCCCACATCTCGGATCGCCGCTATCCGGCCAGCCTCGCGGGGCCCCAGTACCCCGAGGGGATTCCCATCGTCCCCGAGGACCATCTGCCGCGGCTCTTGAAGGAACACGACGTGGACGAGGTGGTTTTCGCCTACAGCGACGTCTCCCACGAGTACGTCATGCACCGCGCCTCGTGGGTGTTGTCTCTGGGGGCGGACTTCCGCCTGATGGGCTCGAAGTCCACGATGATCCAGGGGCGGCTCCCGGTCGTTGCGGTGACCGCCGTGCGCACGGGAAGCGGAAAGAGCCCGACGACGCGGCGCGTCTGTTCCGTGCTCCGCTCCATGGGCAAGAGGGTCGTCGCCGTCAGGCACCCGATGCCGTACGGGGACCTCGCGAAGCAGCGGACCCAGCGATTCGAGAAGATGGAGGATCTGGACCGCGAGGAGTGCACGATCGAGGAGCGCGAGGAGTATGAGCCGCACATTCAGAGCGGCACCGTCGTCTACGCGGGCGTTCATTACGCCGAGATCCTGCGCCGCGCCGAATCCGAAGCCGACGTCGTGGTCTGGGACGGCGGGAACAACGACACGTCGTTCTACGCGCCCGACTTCTGCATCGTGGTCGTGGACCCGCTGCGCCCGGGTCATGAGACCCGCTACCACCCGGGTGAGGTCAACGTCCGGAGTGCGGACGCGATCGTCATCAACAAGATCGACTCGGCGGAGCCCGAAGCGGTGGCCGCCGTCGAGAAATCGGTCCGCGCGCTGAACCCCAAGGCGATCGTGATCAAGGCCGACTCGCCGATCACTGTGGATCATCCCGAGCTTCTCAGAGGCAAGCGCGCCCTCGTGATCGAGGACGGCCCGACGGTGACCCACGGCGAGATGAAGTACGGGGCCGGGGTGGTGGCCGCGAAGCGGCACGGAGCCTCCGCGATCGTTGATCCGCGGCCGTATGCGACCGGCGAGATCGCGGACACCTTCCGCAAGTACCCGGAGATCGGGGCGCTCCTGCCGGCGATGGGTTACGGCGCGAACCAGATCCGCGATCTGGAGGACACGATCGCCAAGACGGACTGCGACGTGGTCGTGATCGCGACCCCGATTGATCTACGGCGCTTGGTGAACATCCGCCAGCCGAACGTTCGCGTGCAGTACGAGCTTCAGGAGATCGGCGCGCCGAGCCTCGACGGGGTCCTGCGCGAGTTTCTCGAACGCGTGCCCGCCTCGAGTCGCTGAGCGGGACGGGGGGAAGGGAGGGGTTCGGGTGAATCTTCACGAGTATCAGGCGAAGGATCTGTTCCGCCAGGCGGGCATCCCGGTGCCCGAGGGCGAGGTGGCTGCCACACCCTCCGATGCGCGCGCCATCGCCGCGCGCATCGGCCGGCCGGTCATGGTGAAGGCCCAGGTTCACGCGGGGGGCCGCGGCAAGGCGGGAGGAATCCAGCATGCCGGCACTGCCGAGGAGGCCGAGAAGCATGCGGCGAATATCCTCGGGATGACGATCAAGGGGCTCCCGGTGCGCCGGGTGCTCGTCACGACGGCCGAGGAGATCTCGAAGGAGTACTACCTCGGTCTCGTCCTCGACAGGCGGATCGGGCGCGTGACGCTCATGGTGAGCCCCGCGGGCGGCATTGACATCGAGGAGGTCGCGCGGGAGACGCCGGAGAAGATCTTCAAGTACCCGGTGGACCCCTTGGTCCAGCTTCCTCCGTTTCGCGCGAGGGCGATCGCATTCCGCCTCGATCCGCGTCCGGAGGTGGCGCCGCAGATCGCGGCGATCATCGAGAAGCTCGTCCGTGTCTATCAGCAGGCGGACGCCTCGCTCGCGGAGATCAACCCGCTCGTGGTGACGCCGGCGGGGCGGGTGATCGCTCTCGATGCCAAGGTCGTGCTCGATGACAACGCCCTCTATCGCCACACCGATCTCGAAGCGATGCGCGATCCGGACTCCGAGGCGCCGGGCGAGGTGCTCGCGCGCGAGGCCGGCCTCTCCTTCGTGAAACTCGACGGCGACATCGGTTGCGTGGTCAACGGCGCCGGGCTTGCCATGGCGACGATGGACGTGATCCAGCACCATGGAGGGCACCCGGCGAATTTCCTGGACATCGGCGGCTCGTCGAATCCCTCGAAGGTGACGACGGCATTGAAGATCATCACCTCGGACCCGAAGGTGAAGGGGATCCTGTTCAACATCTTCGGCGGCATCACGCGTTGTGACGACGTCGCCCAGGGGTTGATCCAGTCGTTTCGCGAGCTGGAGATCAAGGTGCCGGTGGTCGTGCGCCTGACAGGGACGAACGAGGAGAAGGCCCGCGCGATGCTGCAGGGCGAGGCGGGAGTGACGCCGGCTGCGACCATGGACGAGGCGGTCCAGGGAATCCTCACGAGCGTGAACGCGGGGAGGGGGGGCCGATGAGCATCCTGATCAACGAAGGGACCCGCGTCCTCGTGCAGGGAATCACAGGGCGCGACGGCTCGTTCCACACGCAGGGTATGATGGAGTACGGAACGCGCGTCGTCGCCGGCGTGACACCGGGCAAGGGCGGAGAGAGGCTCCACGGCGTTCCGGTGTTCAACACGGTCGCCGAGGCGCGCGAAGCGACCGGGGCCAGCGCCTCCGTGATCTACGTGCCTTTCGCGTATGCGGCCGATGCCGTTCTCGAGGCCGCCGACGCGGGGTTGGAGCTGGTGGTCTGCATCACCGAAGGCGTTCCGGTGCTCGATGCCGTGCGCGCACTGCATCTGCTTCAAGGGAGCGGGACGCGGCTCGTCGGGCCGAACTGCCCCGGTGTCATCTCGCCGGGCAAGTCGAAGCTCGGCATCATGCCCGGCTCGATCCACACGCCGGGGCCTGTCGGCGTCGTGAGCCGGAGCGGGACTCTCACGTACGAGGTCGTGTACAACCTCACCAGGGCCGGCCTCGGGCAGTCCACGTGCATCGGCATCGGCGGGGACCCGGTGATCGGCACGCGCTTCATAGACGTCCTCGAGCTGTTCGAAGACGACGATGAGACCGAGGCGATCGTGCTCATGGGGGAGATCGGGGGCACGGACGAGGAAGAAGCCGCCGAGTACATCGCGCACCACGTGACGAAGCCGGTCGTCGGCTTCATCGCGGGGCGCACGGCTCCGCCCGGCAAGCGGATGGGCCACGCCGGCGCCATCGTCTCCGGCGGCAGCG
>JAGVPR010000384.1 GCA_020052115.1 Candidatus Eiseniibacteriota bacterium | reverse complement strand
GGCCCCGTCCTGTGCGGCGCGGCGGCCCGCTGCGTTTCTCGCCTTCCTCGTGCGGCATGCCGGCGGACGCCGGAATCGGCTCGCCATCCAGAGTGAAGCGCGGCAGCTCTTGACGAACGAACCGCTCGATCGCCTTGAGGCGTCGCACTTCGTCGGGCGTCACGAGCATCAGCGCCTCCCCGACGGCCTTCGCGCGCGCCGTGCGCCCGATGCGGTGCACGTAATCCTCGGGGTAGAGCGGCACGTCGTAGTTGACGATATGCGTGATCCCGTCAATGTCGAGGCCGCGGCCGGCGATATCCGTCGCGACGAGGAACTTGTACTCCCCGTCGCGGAACCGCTTCAGGGTCAGCTCCCGCGCCTGCTGCGTGCGGTCCGAGTGGAGGATGCCGACCGGAAGCCCGGCATCCCGCAGCGCCTCGCCGAGCTCGTTCGCGCCCTTCTTCGTCTTTGTGAAGATGAGCGTCGAATCCGGCGCCTTCGTCTCGAGGAGCTTGCGTAGCGCCTGGAGCTTCTGATCCGCGCGCACCGGGTACACCTCGTGCGTCACTCCTTCAGCGGGCGCGGCACGCTGGCCGATGTCAATCTGGACCGGTTCCCAGAGCGTGGCGCGCGCGAGCATGTCTATCTCGGGCGGGATCGTCGCCGAAAAGAGCAGCGTCTGCCTGCCGCCGGGGAGCCGCTTGAGGATCCGCTTGAGGTCAGGCAGGAACCCCATGTCGGTCATCCGGTCCGCCTCGTCGAGCACCAGGAATCGCAGGTCGAAGAAGAAGAGATTGCCGCGGTCCATGTGGTCGAGAAGGCGCCCCGGCGTGGCGACCAGAATGTCCATCCCCTCCTTGAGCGCCGTCTGCTGGCGCGCAAGCCCGACGCCGCCGTAGAGGACCGTGTGGAGGAGGCCGGTGTACTTCCCGTAGTCGTTCAGGTTTTCCGCAACCTGCTGGGCCAGCTCCCGGGTCGGCTCGAGGATCAGGGCGCGAACACCCCGGCGCTCGCCTTGCATGAGGACTTGCAGGATCGGCCAGACGAAGGCGGCTGTCTTTCCGGTGCCGGTCTGCGCGGCGCCGATGACGTCGTGGCCGTCGAGGATGGGCTTGATCGCCCTCTCCTGGATAGGGGTCGGTTCCGTGTAGCCGACCTCGGCGATGGCCCTGAGGATTTCGGGCCTCAGCCCGAGTTCATCGAAAGTCATGGAGCTCCTTTGAGTAAGGACGAGACCCGGCTCGATCCGAAGACAAGAAACCGGGGATGCGGCGGGCCAATAAGGACGGCCCGAAAGTGGAGACCTCTTGCGGCGAGTACGGAGGCGCCTCCTTGGTCAAGGTGGAGAATAGCAGAGGCGCGCAAGGAGGGCCAACAGGGATTTTCAGCTCAGGGCTTCCGATGGAGCCGGCGGCGGGCGCTCGGCGACCTCGTAGGGGGCGACCCGCTACCGCGCCGGGGCGGGCGCCGTGCCGCCGAGGATCCGATAGAGCCGCTGCGACCGGCGCGCGATGCGCTCGCCGAGGCCATGTCGTATCCGGCCGTAAGACCGGCGCGCCCTGGCGATCGGACCGCGTGGAAACAAAGGGCTCGAAAGCACGTTGTCGAGAAATGCGATCCAGAGTCTTCCGGCCGGCTCCGGCAGACGGTTCGCGAGCGAATACAGGCGGATCAGATGTCGGTGGAAGTAATGGACGAACAGGACATCGGTTTCCTTGAACGTGGGGACGCGCGCCGCAACGCCGATACGGTAGTTGTCGAACTCGCGGTCGGTGAGCATCCCCTCGGAGGCGCACAGCTCGCGGAGCTTCGTCCCGGGATAGGGCGTGAAGATGAAGTAGATGACCTGTTCCGGCTCGACCTCGGCGTTGAGGCGGATCGTCTTCAAGGCCTTGCGAAGCGTCTCCCTGGGCAGCCCGACCATGCTGTAAGACCAGCGCTCGATCCCCTCGTCGCGCAAGAGGCGAAACCCCTCGGCCAACCGCTCCACGGTCAACCCGCGGCGCAGGACCTTGGTCGTGAGCTCCTCGTCGCCGGACTCGAGTCCGAAGCGCACGATCCGGCAGCCCGCTTCCCGGAGGATGTGGGCGGTCGCGCGATCCACGAAGTCGGCGCGCAGGTTGCACGTGAACGGAACCCCGACCAGTTCGCGGTATGCAGAGGAGAACTCCTCGAGCCATTCCCGGTTCGGGAAGAGGATCGTGTCGAGGAACGTGACGAGCAGAGGAGCCGGCATGTACCTGGTCAGAAGGGAGCGAAGTAGCAGGGCGGCGTGCCGCGGAGTCATGTGCCTCCAATAGCGGCTGCCCCGCGGCAACGTCTGCCCAAGCGCATGGGAACAGCAGTACGTGCAAGCGAACCCGCAGCCTCGCGAGAGGATGTATGGGAACTCCCCCTTCCTCACCGCGAGCAGTCTCTGAAAGTCGAACACCGAGTAGTCCGGCTCCGGCAGGCGGTCGAGATCGTCACAGGCCGGGCGAACCGGGTTCCGTGTGAGGGACCGGCCCTCCCGCGCCCAGAGATTCCGGATGTGCGTGGGATCCCGGCCGCTCTCGAGGGCGCCGCAGAGTTCCGTCAGAGGCTCCTCGCCCTCTCCGATGCAGGTGAACCGCACGTCCGGCAAAGCGGAGACCTCGTCCGGCGCCAGGGTCGCGTGGACTCCGCCGACGACGACCGGAGCGCCG
>JAGVPR010000084.1 GCA_020052115.1 Candidatus Eiseniibacteriota bacterium | reverse complement strand
TACGAACGCCTCGAGACGGTACGGGAGCCGCTTGAAGACGCTCGCGTTCAACGTCAGGCGATCCGGCGCGTACACGGCGTCGCTTTCTTGCTGGCCGGTGTTGGAGAGCGACACCCAGAGCTTCCGAGATACGTAATCTCCCCAGAGGCTTCCGCCGAGGCCGCTCCGATCGTCCGCGCCCGAGAACACGAGCTTGACAGTGTGCTCGGGGCGATTGAGCAGCGGCTCGCCGGTGTCGAGATCCCGCGAATACAGGTAATCGTAGGAGAACGACAGATCGAACGCGCTCGAGAGCCGGATCCGCGACTCCCACTCCACGCCCTTCGTGATGGCGGCGCCGATGTTCTGGTACACGTAGATTCCGCGCCAGTACGTGGGGGTGATCCCGATCAGCGTGAAGTCGATCAGATCCTCGAGGTGATTGTAGAAGAACGTGATTCGGTGCATTCCGATCGTGCCGTACGAGGTCTCGGCCGAGATCGAGGAGTTGATCGAGTTCTCCTCCTGGATCGGATGGAAACGATCAGGATCCACGTTGAGACCGGGGGGAAGCGGGACCGAGCCGCCGTACACGACGTAACCGGCCGCGGTGTGGTCGAACACGAAGTACTGCTCCTTGATGGATGGCGCGCGGAATCCGCCGCCGACGTAGCCGCGGAGCTTGAACTGCTCGACCGGCGCGACCATCACGTTGAGTGACGGATTCACGTGGCCGCCGAACGCGCTATGCCGCTCGTAGCGCACCCCGGGGAGGAAGGTGATACTCGGGTGCGGCGCGTATTCATACTGGAAGTAGCCGTCCCCGGCTCTGTCGGCCTTCGAGTCGTCGGCCAGCTCGGAGGAGCGGAGATTCTGGAAGTTCCAGTCCAAACCGTAGGTCATCTGATGGCCCTGGCCGATGACGTAGTTCGAGGAGTACGACGCCTCATAGAACTCGTCGTCCGTCTTCGATTCGTCCACGAGGAGCCCGGTCTCCCGCGCGCTCTTGTCCCAGCCGTGGTCGTAATACGTGCCGTAGAGCCTGAGTCCCATCCGATACCGCTCGCCCGAGCGGTACTCGAGCTGCCCGGACGATTCGTACCTGCGATTCGTCTCGCCGTCGTCGTAGACGAAGAGGAGATCGGGGGGGAACACCTCGGACTCGAGCCAGCTCCGCTCCTCGGTCATGTACCTCGCCGACCAGGTCAGACGCCATTTTGGGGTGAACGGCGCGACGGCTTTCAGGTTCAGATTCAGCCGGTCTATCGCTTCCTGCCCATTGGTATGGGGCGTCGAAGAATCGAGGTCGAACCCGCTTGTGCGGTAGAAGCGCGCTCCGGCGGCGAGTGCCGCCTTTCCGAAGCGGTGATTGAAGTCCGCGGCCGAGTTGGACGTCTCGTGCGATCCGTAGTCGAGGTAGAAGCGAGCGGACGTCGGCTGCTCGTCCGGATTCCGGGTGATGATGTTGACGACGCCTCCGATCGCCTCCGATCCGTAGAGCGTGGCCCCCGAGCCCTTGACGATCTCGATCCGGTCCACGTTGAGAAGCGAGAACTGGCTGAGGTCAATGGAGCCGCGGACCCGGCCGACGGCTCGTTCGCCGTCCACGAGGATGAGCACGCGGTCCTCGTCCAGCCCGCGGAGCGCCACGCCCTGGCCCGAGAGGTCCTTCCTTACCGCTGCGCCGACCGACCACGCGAGAGCCTCGTCCGCTGTTCGCGCGCCTGTGCGGTGGAAATCGCGGTTCCCGATCACGTCGGTCTCGACCGGGACGTCCTTCAGCATGTGAGGCGAGCGCGTGCCGGTGACGACGACCTCGTTGATCACCCAGGCCCTCGGGACGATGAGGATCTCGACGCGGGCGGGCGAATCGGCCGGCGCCACCGATACCGTATCGCTCGTCTCGAATGCGACGTGGGTGACGTAGAGGCGATGCAGGCCGGCCTCGACGGCCTCGAAATGCGCTACGCCGTACTTGTCGGAGACTCTGGTCTTATCCGAATCAACGAGGCGAACGACAGCGCCCTGAACGGGCTCGTTCGTCTGCGCGTTTCGCACCGTGGCGGTGATCACCTCGGCAAAGGCCGGGCACGTGGCTGCGAGCTGGACGGCGGCTGCGAGAATCACCGATGCACGGAGGACGGCAAGGCGCATTCCTGCCCCGGGTGTCCAACGGGAGCGGGGTGGTTTCGAGAACGGCAACATATCTTTCAGACCGGGATCTCCCCAGTTGGTTTCAGGGACAAGGAGGCGGCGCGAATCGAAAGAGCGGGCCGGTCCTCGTTCCTGTGGGGCGAAGCCCGCAACCAGGTCCGAAGTTCCAGCCTCGGTGAATACTAACATCGGCCGGAGTAGCCCGTGTGCCGGAATCGGCTGCCTCCGGAGGCGTGCCGGCGCCCATGCCCGCCCGGTCTGCCCGCGGGGGACGCCCCGGCCGGCTTGACGCCGATCGAGCGCAGAGGTAGGCTGCGAGCGCTTTTCTTGACCTTCTCGCCGGGAGCGCGTGAGGCGTTCGACGATGCGCTGCCGGCCGTTCCGGTGTGAGGGCGCCATGGACTTCAAGAACACGTACGAAGACCCGGTCCGCGCCGAGGCGTATTCGAGGCTCGAGTTCCCCGGCACTTACTATCTGGCGTTTCGCGACGTACCTTCGGTCTTCACGCGACACGCCGCGGGCGGCCGAGCGCTCGATCTGGGCTGCGGCAGCGGGCGCTCCACGCGTTTCCTCTGTCGCCACGGATTCTCGGCGGCCGGCGCGGACATCTCGGAAGACATGATCCGGAGGGCCCGCGCGCTCGATCCCGGCGGCGACTACACGCTGATCGGCGAGGGCGATCTCGGGGCGTTCGGTGACGGGACCTTCGATCTCGTCCTCTCGATGTTCACCTTCGACAACGTCCCGACCTGGGAGACGAAGCTCAAGCTGTTCGGCGAGATCCGCCGGGTTCTCAAGAAGGCGGCGGTGTTTGTGAACGTCGTCTCCTCTCCCGAGATCTACCGGCACGAGTGGGCTTCCTTCACGACGAAGGACTTCCCTGAGAACGCGAACGCCCGCACCGGCGACCGCGTGTTGATCGTCAACACCGACATCGAGGATCCGAGACCGGTGGAGGACGTGATCTGGTTCGACGAGGACTACCGCGAGATCTATCGAAGGACCGGTTTCGAGGTCATCGAGCGGCTGGAGCCGCTCGGCCGCGAGGACGAGGGGATCGCCTGGGTCAACGAAACGCGGATCGCCCCCTGGGTGATCTACGTGTTGGGCAGCGGCTGAGCCGGGTCGGGGATCTCCACGGGGGCCGTCTTCGCGCGGCGCAGATGCTGCAACCGGTCCATGTAGACGTAGAACACCGGCGTCACGAACAGCGTCAGGAGCTGCGAGAAGAGAAGCCCTCCGACCACCGCCAGCCCGAGCGGCCGGCGTGATTCGGCCCCGGCCCCGAAGCCGATCGCGATCGGAAGCGTCCCCATCAGCGCCGCCATCGTCGTCATCATGATCGGGCGGAAGCGGATCATGCACGCCTCGTAGATTGCGCCCGCAGCATCCTTGCCCTCGTTTCGCTGCGCGGCCAGCGCGAAGTCAATCATCATGATCCCGTTCTTCTTCACGAGCCCCACGAGCATGATGATGCCGACGAACGCGTAGATGCTGACCTCGACGCGGAAGAGCCACAGGGTCAAGAGCGCGCCGAACCCCGCGAAAGGCAGCGCGGAGAAGATCGTGAGCGGATGGATGAAGCTCTCGTAGAGGATGCCGAGGACGATGTAGATCACGACGATCGTCATGAGCAGGAGGATGCCCAGCCCCTTCATTGACGACTGGAATGCCTGCGCGGTCCCCTGGAAGCTGGTGGCGATCGTCGCCGGCAGGACGCTCCGCGCGAGCTGGTTGACCTCCTCGACCGCGCTGCCGAGCGCAACGCCGGGAGCCAGGTTGAAGGAGATGGTCACGGCGGGGAGCTGCCCGAGGTGGTTCACCGCGGCCGGGCCGAGCCCTTGCTTGATCTGCGCGAGTGCGCCCAGCGGAACGAGCCGGCCGCTCGAGGACCTCACGTGGAGCATCGAGAGCGCGCCGGGGTCGAGCTGGCGCTCCGGGAGCAGCTCCATGATCACCTGGTACTCGTTGTTCGGCGTATAGATCGTCGAGATCTGGCTGGAGGCGTACGCGCTCTGGAGCGCCGCTTCGATCTGCTGGATCGAGATGCCGAGCGCCGCCGCGCGATCCCGATCCATCGCGACATCAATCTGCGGGTTACGGATGAGCAGGTCGCTCGATACGTCCTGCAGCTTGGGCAGAGCGCGCATTCTCTCCTCGAGCGCTTGCGCGTTCCGGTAGAGTTCCTCGGTGTCTCCGCCCTGCAGCGTGAACTGGTACTGGCTCCTGCTGACCGCCCCGCCGATCCGGATCGGCGGCGGCACCTGCATGAACACACGAAGTCCGGGGATCTGCGCGAACTTCGGGCGAAGCCGCTCGATGATCTGATCGGGCGTGCTCTTGCGCTCGTTTCGCGGCTTGAGCCGGATGAAGAGGTTCCCTTGAGCCGTGCTGGTGCTTCCTCGGCCGCCCACGTTCGACATGAAGGCCCGCACGTCCGGATCCGCGGCTACGACGGCGGCGGCGGCGCGCTGGTGCTTCACCATGGACGCGAACGACGTCCCTTGCTGCGCCTCGGTGCCGCCCTGGATCTGTCCCGTGTCCTCGGTCGGCAGAAAGCCCTTCGGCGCCTTCGAGAACATGAAGAACGTGAGGCCCAGGACGGCCGCCGAGAAGACGAGCACGAGCCGGCGCTTCCGGAGCGACCAGCTCAAACCCCGGCCGTAGATTTCGAGCGAGCGCGCGAATACCCGTTCGCTCGCCGCGTAGAACCTCCCGTGATGCGCCTGCGCCGACGGACGCAGGAATCGGCTCGCGAGCATCGGCGTCAGCGACAGGGATACGAAGCCTGAGATCAGGATCGCTATGCCGATCGTCACGGCGAACTCGTGGAAGAGCCGGCCCATGATCCCGCCCATGAAGAGGATCGGGATGAAGACCGCGGCCAGCGAAAGGGTCATGGAGAGGATCGTGAAGCCGATCTCGCGCGATCCTCTGAACGCCGCCTCGAGCGGTTTCTCGCCCTTCTCCATGTGCCGCACGATGTTCTCGAGCATGACGATGGCGTCGTCCACCACGAATCCGACCGAAAGCGTCAGCGCCATCAACGAGAGGTTGTCGAGGCTGTAGCCGAGCAGGTACATCCCCGTGAACGTCCCGACGAGCGACATCGGGAGCGCGAGCGAGGGGATCACCGTGGCGGAGATGTTGCGCAGGAACAGGAAGATCACCATGACCACTAGAGCGAGCGTGATGAAGAGCGTGCGTTTCACGTCGGTCACGGACGCGTGGATCGGTTCGGAGCGGTCGAACAGGATGTCCATGTTGACCGAGGCGGGCAGCCTCTCGCGGAAGCTGGGAAGCAGGTTTCTGACGCCGTTCGCGACCGCGACCGTGTTCGTGCCCGGCTGGCGCTGAACGGCCAGCACGATCGCCCGGTCCTTGACGTACCAGGCGGCGACCTTGTCGTTCTGCACGCTGTCGAGGACCCTTCCGACCTCCTCGAGACGGACGGGATGGCCGTTCCGGTATGCGATGATCAGCGGTTTGTAGGCATCCGCGTCGTAGAGCTGGCCGCGCGCCTGGATCGTGAAGGCCCGCTCGGCGCCGTTGATCGTGCCGGTCGGCAGGTTCACGTTGGCGGAGCGGACCGCGCTCGCCACCTCGTCAATGCCGATGCCGCGGCTCGCGAGTGCATCGGGATCGAGCTGGATGCGAACGGCGTACTGCTGCGATCCGTACACCATCACCTGCGCGACCCCGCTGACCATCGAGATCCGCTGCGCGAGCATCGTCTCCGCGTACTCGTTGAGTTCGTAGAGCGGGAGCGTCGGCGAGGTGAGCGCGATCATGAGGATGGGCGAGTCCGCCGGATTCACCTTGCGGTAGGAGGGAGGGCTCGCCATGTCGCGCGGCAGCCGCGAGAGCGTGGAGGCGATCGCGGATTGCACGTCCTGTGCGGCCGCGTCAATGTCGCGATCGAGCGAGAACTGGAGCGTGATCTGAGTGCTCCCCTGCGTGCTCGTCGAGGTCATGGCATCGAGCCCGGCGATCGTCGAGAACTGCTTCTCGAGCGGGGTCGCGACCGAAGAGGCCATGTCCTCCGGCCGCGCGCCGGGCAGGTTCGCGCTCACCTGGAGGGTCGGGAAGTCCACGTTCGGGAGGTCGCTCACCGGCAGCAGCCGGTAGGCCATGATCCCGAAGAGCAGGATGCCCAGCATGACGAGCGTCGTCATGACCGGGCGGCGGATGAAACCCTCGGAGATGTTCATGACGCCGGGGTCCCCGTCGCCGTTCCGACCGGGGGCTTCAGGCTGATCTTCGCGCCGGGGACGAGCCGGATCTGGCCGTCCGTGACGACGGTCTCATCCGCCTCGAGGCCGCTCTCGATGACGATCTCGCCGCCCGCCTGTGGGCCGGTGACGACGGGCCGCAGCTCGGCGGTGTTGTCGGCCTTGATCACGAAGACGAACTGACCGCTCTGGCCGGTCTGCACCGCGGGCACCGGGACCACGACCGCGTCTTGGCGGACGGTCAGCGCCAGCTCGACGTTCACGAACTGCCCCGGCCAGAGCGAGCCGTCGCCGTTCGGGAATATCGCCTTGAGCAGGATCGTTCCGGTCGTCTCTTCCACGGCGTTGTCGAGGAAGGTCAGATCGCCGGAGATCGCCCGGCTCGCATCCGAGGGATCCGACACGCGCACGTGCAGCGTTTCCTCGGCCGCATGGCGGCGGATCGCGCCCAGTCGTTGCTCCGGCACCGAGAAACTGACGTAGACCGGCGCGATCTGGTTGATCACGACAAGAGGAGACTGGCTGTTGGCGGTCACGAGGTTCCCCTCGTGAACCAGGAGATTTCCCGTCCGCCCGGAGATCGGGGCGGTGATCGTGCAGTAGTCCGCCTGGAGGCGAGCGGCGGTGACGTTCGCCGAATCGGCCTCGACCGTCGCTTCCGCCGCCGCGGCGTTGGCGCTGACGTCGTCGTACTGCTGCTTCGTGACGTAGTCCTTCTCGACGAGGTCCGCGTAGCGCGCGACCTCCGCCCTGGCGCTCGCGGCCCGCGCCCGGAGATCGGAAGAG
>JAGVPR010000022.1 GCA_020052115.1 Candidatus Eiseniibacteriota bacterium | reverse complement strand
GCCCGCTTCATCCGCGCGCCCCGTCCCCTCGCGAAGGCGGCGCACGTTCTCCGCGACCGCCATCTGCCCTGGGAAGCCGCGGGATTCCTGAAGCCGAGCGTCGAAGGCGCCCGCCTCAGCGAACATCGCCTCGCACGACAGCGCGGCCGCCACATCGCCGGCCTTGAGGAGGTTCTCGGCGTCCGTGACAGCCAGCAGTCCAATCGCGTGGATGACGCTCGCCGAGTTCGTGAGCGCCATCGCCTCCTTGGCCTCGAGGGACACACCTTTGAAGCCCCTCGCGCGCGCCGAGGCCTGGGGCCGACCCGACTCGTCGAGGATCGCATCGCTGTCGCCTGAGAGCACGAGCCCCATGTGCGCGAGCGGCGCCAAATCGCCACTCGCCCCCATGGATCCCTGCGCCGGAATGAGCGGATGCACGCAGAGGTTCAGCATCGAGACCAGGCCCTCGACGATTTCGGGTCTCACGCCCGAATGGCCCCGCGCGAGATTGTTCGACTTGACCAGGATTGTCGCGCGCACCTCCGCCGGACTCAGGAGGGGGCCGACTCCCACAGCGTGCGCGCGAAGGTACTCGAGCTGAAACGCCCGAGCCTCCTCCGGCGGCACCAGCCGGTCCTTGAGCCCCCCGACGCCCGTATGGAACCCGTACACGGGCGCCGCGCCCGGCCGCAGCCACGCGCGCTCCACCCGCGTCCTCAGATCCGCGAGCCTTGCGCGCGTCCCCGCTTCCAGACGCACCTCGGGATACGTCCCCTGGCGGCCGCGCGCAGCCTCGACAGCCACGGCCCTCGTGAGCGTTCGTCCATCCAGGACGACGGGTCTCATCCTCGTCTCGTTCATGCCGTCCTCCGGCTCGGAATGGCGCTACCGGCCGGTCGCCGCGCGCAGAACGCGCAGCGCATTCCCGCCCATGATCTTTCGCACCGCCGTCTCGGAGTATCCGTGCCGGCGCAGTCCATCGGAGACGGCCGGATACCGGGACGCGTCCTCCAGCCCGCGCGGAGCGCAGTCTATCCCGTCGAAATCGCTCCCGAGGGCCACGTGATCCATCCCCGCGACCGACACCGCGTGGTCAATGTGCTCGATGACATGCTCCACACCCACATCCTCCGCCGGGCCCGCGGAGAGAAACCTCGGATAGAACGCGATGCCCACGACGCCCCCGTTTCGCGCGATGGCGCGAAGCTGCGCGTCGTCCACGTTTCGCGGATGATCCACCAGCGCGCGTACCCCCGCGTGCGTGACGAAGACCGGCGCGCGCGACGTCAAGAGGGCGTCGTAGAAGGTGTCGCGGGAGACGTGCGCCAGGTCCACGACCATCCCCAGCCGGTTCATCTCGCCCACGACGCGCCGCCCGAAGACGGTCAGCCCGCCGTGCGTGACCAGCGGATCCGTGGACGCGTCGGCCCAATCGTTCGAGTTGGACCAGGTCAGCGTCAGCGAGCGCACGCCGAGCGCCGCGTAGCACTCGAGGAGTCTCAAGTCGTTTTCAAGGGCGTGGCCGCCCTCGATGGACAGAAGGACGGCGAGCCGCCCGCTCCCGCGAACGCGAGCGACGTCGCCCGCCCCGAGTGCGAGCCCGACGTGTCTCGGGTTTTCCGCAATGAACCGGCGCAATTCACCGAGCAACGCGAGCGTCCGCGCCGCCGATCCGGAGGGGAGCGATCGAGGATCAATCCACGCAGCCAAGAAGATCGCTCCGAGCCCTCCGCGGCGAGCCCGCACTAGATCAAAGTGCCCGGAGCGCCGCGCGGATGAGAGATCGTTCCCCCCGTCCATCGCCAGGACGGCATCGCAGTGCAGATCGAAGACGATCGCGCCGCGCGGGTGGCCTTTCACGGGCCCGCCTCCAGCCGGACTCTGCGAAGCGCCCTCAGGATGCGGGCGCGGTCCGCGGGCGACGGCGCGCAAAGCGGCGCGCGAGGAGGCCCGGCGGGAAAGCCGACGAGTTCCAGGGAGGCCTTGAAGCCCGAGGGGCCCGACGATCCCAGCGCATCGAGGAGCTCAATGAGTAGTCTCTGGAGTCGCCGAGCCTCGGCCGGCCGGCCGCGCTCGAACGCCTCGAGAAGCCTCGCGCACATCCCCGGCGCGATGTTCGCCACGGCCAGCACGGCTCCCGAAGCGCCCGCTTCCATCGCACCGAGGAATCGGCGCGCCGACCCGACGGCGACATCGAACCCGCGGCCGCCCTCACGAATCAACATGCGGATGGACTCCCGCTCGCCCGAACTATCCTTGATCCCCACGATGCGCGGCAGGGTCCTCAAACGCCGGATGCTCCCCGGAGGAAAGGCAAAGCCATTCGCCTGCGGGAACTGGTAGAGGAACACCGGCACGCGCGAGGCTCGTCCGACGGTTTCGTAGTGCGCCATCAGAGACCGGAGAGAGAGCGCCCGCCGGTAGAAACCCGGTGCGAGGACGAGCACGCCGTCCGCACCGCGATCCACGGCCCGACGCGTTCGGTCCACGGCGAGCGCGGTGGACTCGGCCCCCGTTCCCACCAAGAGAGGACTGCGCGGCACCGCGCGGCGCGCGGCGCTCACGACGGCGTCGCGTTCGCCCTCGGTCAGCAGGCAAGCCTCTCCAGTGCTCCCGAGCACGACGAATCCGGCGACCGGCCTCGCCGAGAGGAGCTCCAGGAGAGCCCTCTGCTTCGCCGCATCGAACCGGCCGCGCTCGTCGAACGTCGTGATCACGGGCACCCAGACACCGTTGAGCATGGGAGCAGGATAAGTGCCTCCCGAGCGACCGTCAACGCCGCGGGCGCAGATGCGCATGGAGCGCGCCGAACGGGCCGTCGGTCTCGGGACGCGCACGGCGGACACCGGACGTCGAAGTGCGGGATTCCTTTGGGCGAACGCAAGCCCATCCGGCACGCGCCTTGTTACGTCCCCCTCGCACCCGAACCTTCGCCTCGAGAGCGAGACCCGATGAATCTGCCACGCGATCCCAGTAGAAAGCCGAGAGCACGCGCCGCCCTGACCGCCGCGGTCTGCGTCATCACCGCCGCGAACGCCGCCGCCGCGGCGTTCGTCATATCGGTCACCACAAGGCGTCCGGCAGCGCTCGCCCCCGGCGAGCGCCT
>JAGVPR010000151.1 GCA_020052115.1 Candidatus Eiseniibacteriota bacterium | reverse complement strand
CCGTCCGCCAGGCCGTGCGCCACGTCGCAGGCGAACACCGCCGTATCGCCGTCGCGGAGGAACAGGAACCCGGCCCGAGCGCCCGTCAGCTCGACGGCCTTCGCGAGCACGAGCGGCAGCGTGCGCCGCACATCCAGGGAGGCGGTGATCTCGCGGCCCACTTCGTAGAGCGTGGCCATGTGGCGCGTCTTGACCGCCACCTTTTCCTCGAGCACCTCCTCGTGGCGCTTGAGCTGGGCGTTCGCGGCCTCGAGATCGGCGAGCAGCCGCCGGTTCTCCACGGCGAGGCGCTTGCGCTCGATCCCGCGGTCCATGACCTGGGCGACGTCCCAGAGGTCGAACGGCTTCGTGACGTAGTCGTACGCGCCGATGCGCAGCGCTTCGATCGCGGTCGAGGTGGAGGCGAATCCGGTGATGACGATGACGGAGATTTCAGGATCGGCCTCCCGCGCCGCGCGCAGCACGGCCAGGCCGTCCTGGCCCGGGAGGTTGATGTCGGTGATGACGAGATCGAAACTCTCGCGCCCAAGCAGCGCGATCGCGTCCTCGCCGTTGGCCGCGGTCGTGGCGACATGCCCGGTCGTCTCGAAGAGATCGAGGAAGATCTGGAGCACGTCCTCCTCATCATCCACGACAAGGACCCGGGGGCCGTTCTGGCTCTCCATCATCGTTTGCCCGTCACCTCACGCCGCTGCCTGCGACACGGCCGGACTCTCCGCCGCGGACGGCGACGCGAATCCCTGCCGGTCGCGCTCTGCGGCTTCGACGAGCGCGGCCTCATCGTTTCCGTCCACCGGACAGACGGCTGTGCCGACGGTGACTTCGAGCTTCTTTCGCCGCGGGAATCGGTGGGAGCTCAGGATCTCGTAGAGCCGCGCGGCGGCCGAGGCGGCCCCGGCGCGGGTCGTGAACGGCAGGACGGCGGTGAAGGCCACGGGCCCCGTGCGACCGATCAGGTCGCTCGCCCTGGACCAGCGCCCGAGCAGCCGGCCCACCTCCGCCAGCGTCTCTTCGCCCCACTCCGCTCCACCCGCCGAGACGAGCGCGTCCCAGTTTTCGATCCGGAGGGCGAGCAGCGAGAACGGCTGCTCGTACCGCCGCGACCGCTCCAACTCGTCGGCGAGCCGCTCACGGAAGTGATGCTCGGAGAGCAGTCCGGTCGCCGGATCGCGCAGCATCAAGTCGCGCATCTGCCGCTCCGCCTGAATCCTCTCGAGCGTTCCGCCGGCCAGGGCGCCGATGAGCGTCACGAGCCTCAGATCATCCTCGTCGAAAGCGCGGGCTTTGCTGTGGCAGAGCGAGAGAAGCCCAGCAAGGTGACCCTGCACGAGGATCGGCGCGGCCAGGTAGCAGCAGACCTCGCTGCCGTCCTCGCGGCGCCCGCCGTGCAGGTCGCGCAGCAGCACCGGGCGGCGCCTCTTCGCGACCCATGAAGTGAACCCGGTGCCGAGGTCGAAGTGCACGTTGCCGATCAGCTCCACCGGCTTGCCGCAGATCGCCGCCGGCTCCAGGCGGCGCCGCTTGCGGTCCATGACGTAAAGCGTGGCGTTCTCGAAGGGCACGGCGGCCTTCACGCGCTCCAGGAGCGTCGTGTAGAACTCCGGCAGGCCCGACGCGCGCTGGATCGCCCGGCAGATCTCGAAGAGGACCTCGACGTCGCTCCGCCCGCCGTGCGATGCCGGGAGGGTGCCGCGGCGAAGCGCTGCCGAGGCCTTCAGCGTGACCTGCATCGCGGTGTCGAGGACGTCGGAGGAACGCTTCTGCGACGCCGCCTGCTCCACGGATTGCCGCAGGCGCCCGGTTTCCGTCGCGGTGAGCAGGCGCGTCGCCTCGAGGGACTCCAGGAAGCGCACCTGCGATCGCGTAAATTTCTCCGTCACCTCGAGCAACCGGCGGGACCCGCTGCCGTTCCTCCGCTTCATCATGTTCCTCCTCGGGGAGAGGCCGGCCGGGGGCCGGCGGATCTCGAAGACTTCGGCCGTCAGGCTCCCGCGCCCAGGGCGCGCAGCCGGCCCCGGAGACGGGTCATCGCCTTCGTGTGGATCTGCGAGACGCGGGACTCGGAGATCATCAGCGTCTCCCCGATCTCCTTGAGGGTCATCTCCTCGTAGTAGTACAGCGCGACGACGAGCCGCTCCTGCTCCGAGAGCCGGTTGACGGACTGCAGCAGGAGCCGCTTCATCTCCTCCTTCTCGATGTCGTCGAGCGCGTCCGGCGCATCCGGGTCCATCACGACATCGGAGAGGCCGGAAAGCTCGTGGTCATCATCGAGGGCCACGCTCTGGTCGAGCGACAAGAGCACGGTGCCTCGGATCTCGTCCACCAGGCGCGAGTACTCCGACGAGGTGATCTGCATCTCGCCGGCTATCTCGTTGTCGGTCGCGGCGCGCCCGTACTTCTGGTCGAGCTGGCGGCAGACGCGGCTCAGATCGCGCGCCTTGCGGCGGGTGGTGCGCGAAGCCCAGTCGAGCGACCGCAGCTCGTCCAGCACGGCGCCCTTGATGCGCCACACCGCGTACGTCTCGAACTTCGTTCCGCGCGACGGATCGTACTTCTCGAGGGCGTCAATGAGGCCGATGACGGCCGTGTTGACGAGGTCATCGCGCTCGATGGACTTCGGCAGGGTGGCCGCGATCCGGTCCACGACGTACTTCACGAGCGGCGCGTACTGCTTGAGCGCGGCTTCCCGGCTGCGCTGCCGCGGACTGCGGATCGGCGCAACGAGCCCTACGGG
>JAGVPR010000396.1 GCA_020052115.1 Candidatus Eiseniibacteriota bacterium | reverse complement strand
GGCGTGCCGACCGCGGGGCATGAGACCTTCGTGGATCTCGAGCCCGCGCTCGCCCGGGCGCGCGAGATCGCACTGCCGGCGGTGCTCAAAGCGGATGGGCTCGCGGCGGGGAAGGGGGTCGTCATCGCGCGCGAGCGTCCCGAACTGCTGAAGGCCATGAAGGGGATGCTCTCGGGCGATTCGTTCGGCGATGCCGGACGACGGGTCGTGCTCGAGGAGTTCCTCGAAGGGCGCGAGGTGTCGGTCCTTGCGATTGCGGACGGCGAGCGCTTCATCGTCCTGCCGCCCGCCCGCGATTTCAAGCGTGCCGGCGAGGGGGACACAGGGCCCAACACGGGCGGAATGGGTTCCTACGCGCCGCTTCCCGACGTGGGGTCGGAGATCATCGAGGGCGTCTGCCGCGACGTGCTCGAACCGGTGCTCGCGGAGCTTCGCGGCCGCGACATCAAGTACCGCGGATGTCTCTACGCGGGGCTCATGCTGACGGCGCACGGCCCCAAGGTGCTCGAATTCAACTGCCGCTTCGGGGATCCCGAAACGCAGGCGGTCCTACCCGCGCTCGGCGACGATCTGCTCGATCTGCTGGAAGCGGCCGCGCAGGGCGGGCTTGGGGGGCATCCCCGATTCCTGGCGGCGCGCCGGGCCTCGGTCTGCGTCGTGCTTGCGTCGGGCGGGTATCCGGGGGATCATGAGACCGGTTTCGAAATGACCGGGCTCGATGAGGCGGCCCGCGATCCCGATGTGCTCTGCTTCCATGCGGGCACACGGCGAGAGCGCGGCAGGATGCTCACGGCCGGAGGGCGCGTGCTGAACGTCGTCGGCCTGGGGGCTTCGCACCCGCGGGCGCGCGAGCGCGCGTACGCGGCGGCGGCGAAAGTGCGATTCGATGGCGCGCAGTACCGGCGCGACATCGCGGCGGGGGTCGAATGAGCGAGATGCCCATGGTCGGGATTCTCTATGGGAGCGCGAGCGATCACGAGGTGATGTGCGAGGTCGTGAAGGTGCTCGAGCGGTTCTGCGTGTCGTGCGAGATGGTGGAGACATCGGCGCACCGCACGCCCGAGCGCACGCGCGACTATGCGCGCGAAGCGAAGGCGAAGGGGCTGCGCGTGCTCATCTGCGGCGCGGGGATGGCGGCGCATCTCGCAGGGGCGGTCGCTTCGGAGACGATCCTGCCGGTCATCGGGGTCCCGCTCGCTTCGTCTTCGCTCGGCGGGTTCGATGCGCTCCTCTCGACCGCGCAGATGCCTGCGGGCGTCCCGGTCGCGACCATGGCGATAGGATCGTCGGGGGCCAGGAACGCAGCGGTTCTGGCGGTCCAGATTCTGGCGCTCTCCGACTCGAGGCTCTCGCTGGCGCTCGAAGCATTCAAGGAGGAGATGTCGGAGGGGAACAAACTGTGACGGGACCACAGGGGTGCGCATGAAGCGGATCACGCTCGACATTCATCATCCGGCCCCGGCCGCGCTCGCGGAGATCGCGGGCCGGTTCCTGGAAGGCAGCGTGGTCGCGTATCCCTCCGACACCGTCTACGGGCTGGGCTGCGCCATGCTGGCCGCCAAGGCCGTTGATCGCATCTACCAGCTCAAGGGTCGCGATTCCGGAAACCCGCTCCTGCTGCTCGCCTCGACGCCGTCCGAGGCGCTCGGGCTCGCCAATCAGCTCGCTCCCTCGGCGATCCGCCTCGCGGACCGCTACTGGCCTGGGCCGCTCACGCTCATCGTGCATGCGGGGTCTCAGGTACCGCCGGCGCTCGTCGGGCCCCTCGGCACCGTGGCCGTCCGGTGTCCCGGGCCGCTTTTCCTCAGGCGCCTCATCGAGATGGTCGGCCAACCGATCACCTCGACCTCGGCGAACTTCACCGGCGGGCTCCATGCCCTCGACGCCGACGCCGTCCTCTCCACCTTCGCGAACGGTATTGACGTGGTCGTGGACGGCGGACCGAGCAGCGATCACCTTCCGACAACGATCGTCAACGTGCTCGGCGAGCCGGAAATCGTCCGGCAAGGGAGCCTCGACGTGGAATTCGGGGGGTAGGGGGCGGATCCGGCGCGCAGCCGGGCGATCCGATCGCCGCGGTGCACCTCACGATGGATGCTCGTCCTCCGAATGGACGCCCGGCGGGCCCCGTCTGAACACTGGCTCCAGCTTCCTGCCCTTGCTCGCCCCCCGCGATGCGGTTCGCCCCTATCGCTCGGTCACCGCTCGTCCGAGTCCTCGCCGTCCTTGGATAGCGACCAGGCTCGCAGCACCGACCGATCGGCCGCAGAGAGGTGTGCCTTTGGATGCGGCTGAAGATAGAGCCGCGGGGGCATCTCGCCTTCCCCGACCTTCTCCCAACACTCGCGCTGGGCGTGGTCTTGCTCCTTGGTCGTCAGGCGATTCCAGGTCGAGAAGTTCATCTCCTCGCGGCCCTCGTGCACGTCGTGCGCGACCAGCCACGAGACCGGAGCCACCCGGCTGTACCAGGGCCAGACGGTCTCATTGGAGTGACAGTCGAAACACGCCCGGCGAAGGACCGCTCGCACTTCCGCGGCGGCCGGGACCTCTGTTTCAACCGGAGGGTTCGTCCTCTCGACCGGCACGAACTGAATCGCCACGAGAGCGATGGCCAGGGCGGCGACGGACCACTGCGCGATGCGTCTCAGGAGTTTCATTCGCGTTGTCACGTCCATCACGGAGCTAGGCGGTGACCAAGACCTTGAACCCGCCGTAGGCCATGCGCTTCACATCGAACGGCATATCTGCTTGCGCGCCGATGCTCGCCATTTCCTTCATCACCTTTGCGTTGACGCGATCCCGATGAGCCCGCGACTTGAACACGATATAGGAGAACACCACGGTCTCGCCGGGCTTCAACTTCATCATTCGCGGAAACGGGGTTCCCCACTTTGTCTTGAGGTCGTCGCCGACGCACTCCTTGTAGTCGAGCGCACCGTGCTTCCGCCACAGTTTCTCTCCCATCCGGGCCAAGCGGAGATAGGCTTTCAGGTTCTTCTTGGGCACGGGCAAGACGTATCCATCTACATATCGCATTTGATCCTCCTCAGTTGTTCGTGTTTCTCTCGAGGCGTCTAACGCCGGCTTTCACCCGCCGCCATTTCAGTCAATCCTCACCACCCGCCGCATCCACTCCCTCCCCGGCGTTCGCACCCTCACAAAGTAGAGCCCTGCGGGCGCGGCGGCGCCCCTATCGAGGCGGCCGTCCCAGTCGAGCGCGCGGGGCCCTGCGGCCGACCATCCGCCCGTCGGGAGCCGGCGCGCGAGCCGGCCCTGTGCATCGAAAACCGAGGCTTCGGCCGGTCCCGCGACCGCCTGCACGAAGCTCAGCTCGATCGTCCTCGTGAACGGATTCGGCGCGGCGTGGAGCACATCCGCCGGACCCGGAGGATCCTCGACCCCGCCCGTCAGGCGAGCGGCGTGAATATCGAGCACCGTGTCCGAGCAGGCGTAGGCATGCGCGGGCAGTGCGATCACCACGGTGGGGAATTCAATGCCGCCCGGGACGAGGCCGCTGTCGTGATGCTCCGGAGTCCCGTCGGCGTCCAGGTCCAGAATCATCTGATGGACAAGAGCGAACTCGCCGCCGATCCGGTACGTGCCGCGGCCGCGCAGCCGAAGAGAATCGTCGAAGCGCCGGACGACGGCATCGAAGTCCTCGACGGCATAGTTCGTGTACAGAGGATCCACGCTCTGGAAAACAAGGCGGAACATGCCCGACATCGGGTAGCTGTAGACGGGGCAGTCGCAGGGTCCGTAGCAGCCGGGGTCGTAGCTCGTGGGATCAACGAACTCGTAGAAGGCATCACTCGGCACGCTCTGGGCAGCCCCGCCGTCAGGGAAAGTCGCCGGCGCCACGAGAGCCACGGCGAACGCCGCGGCGGCGACTCGCAGGATTCCGCGGGAGAATCGGATCATGAGAGCCTCCCTGGGCCGCATGAGGATGTGACCCATCGCAGGCTCTATTCTAACTCAGGCGGTCCGCGGAGTGGCGCCGAAACCCGAGAGTCCTACCCCTGTTCGATCCTCTGCTCCTGCGGCACGCTGATGACGCGGCTCATGGCGGGGATGGAATGCGTGATCCAGGTGTTGCCGCCGATCACCGACCCGCGGCCGATCACGGTGTCCCCGCCGAGGATCGTCGCGCCGGCGTAGATCACCACCTCGTCCTCGATCGTGGGATGGCGCTTGTGCCCGCGGATGATCTCGCCGCGCTCGTTCTTCGGGAAGGAGAGGGCGCCGAGCGTGACGCCTTGGTAGAGCTTCACATTCACCCCGATCTCGGTCGTCTCCCCGATGACGACCCCGGTGCCGTGGTCAATGAAGAAGCTCTCGCCGATCTTCGCCCCGGGATGGATGTCCACGCCGGTCTTGCGGTGCGCCCACTCGGTCATGATCCGCGGTAGGAGAGGTGCGCCGAGCCGGCTCAGTTCGTGCGCGACACGGTAGACGGTGATGGCCTCGAGCCCGGGGTAGGCGAGGATGATCTCGGCGAGGTTCTTTGCCGCAGGGTCCCCGTCGAACGCCGCCTGCACGTCCAGCGTCAGCATGCGCCGCACTTCGGGCAGCGCCTCGAGGAACGCAGCGGTCTTCGTCTCCGCGAACTCGACGCAGTGGCTGCACGGATCGGCCGCCGGGCACTCGCTCCGGATCGCGAGGTAGATCTGCTCGTCGAGCCCATCGGCCACATCGTCGAGAATCGCGCCGACATGATAGGCGACGTTGCCTCGCGTGAGGTGCTGGCTGCCGTAGAAGCCGGGGTAGAGCAGCTCGAAGAGGCGCCCGAGCAGCTCGATCGTCTTCTCCTGAGAGGGGAACGGCTTGTCCCCGTCAATGTTGTGCGTGCATGGCGACTCTCCGTTGTACGTCGCGACGAGCCGCTTCGTGTATTCGGCGAGGCGCTCCTGGATCTTTCGACTCTTCATGGCTGTCGCTCCGGGTCATGGTCTTGATCGGCTCGGGCGTTCCGGTTCGTTAGGCCGAACCGCCCGGCTCATGGTAGAATTGTACAGCGAATCCGAGACGGCCCTCGTCCTCCCGCCCGGGATGGAGAGAAGGAAACCCAACGTCATCGGGAGGACGGCGATGATCCCGCAGCGCGACAGCCTCCGCATCGTCTTCGTGGCCCTCTGTGCTCTGCTGGCCCTTCCCGCCGCGGTCCGCGCGTCCGACCCGTTCGCGCCGCCCGGCACGACCCTCGTGCGCACCCCGATCCCGAGCCGGGAAGCCGTCCGCGAGCTTCAGAAGATGGGCCTCCAGCCCGAAGAGGCAGGCCGTCACGACGTCCTCTACCGTGTGACACCGGAACAGCTCGCGAGGATGCGGACTTTGGGTCTCGACCCTCAGCCGGAGTCCGATGAGCAGGCGCCGGCTCAGGCCGTCTGGACCACCTATGCCCAGATGACGGCGGCGCTCCAAGGGCTTGCGGCGACCTATCCCTCGATCACGCGGCTCGTGAGCATAGGACAGAGCGTCCAGGCGCGAAACCTCTGGGCCCTCGTCATCACGGCCAATCCGCTGGTCGAGGAAGCGGAGCCCGAGGTACGGATCTGCGGCTCGCATCATGGAAACGAGAAGATGGCCGCCGAACTGAACCTCAATCTCGCTGAGTATCTCACGCAGAACTACGGTACGGACCCGACGGTCACGGCCCTCGTCAACACGCGCGAGATCTGGATCATCCCGATCGTGAACCCGGACGGCTATGAGGCCAACAGCCGGTACAACGCCCACAGCGTGGACTTGAACCGGAACTACGACTACATGTGGCAGTCGGGCGGCGGCAGTGCGGGTTTCTCCGAGCCCGAGACCCGCGCCATGCGTGAGAACGCGACCGAGAACTGGTACAACGTCTCACTCTCGTTCCACACGTCGGGCGACGTCGTCAACTCGCTCTGGAACTACACGCCGATCTACGCGCAAGATGACGATTACATCGTCGCGCTTTCGAACCTCTACGCCTCGTTCAACGGCTACTGGGCCGTCCGGGGCTGGTACTGGTACGAAACCCACGGCGATTGCAACGACTGGAGCTACGGCGCCCGCGGGGACCTCGACTGGACGATCGAGACGGCGAACGCGAACGAGACGAACGTCTGGAACGTGAACCGGCCGGCGATGATCGCGACGATCCAGGCGGCCGGATGGGGCGTCCACGGCGTCGTGACGGATGCCGTGACCGGCGCTCCGCTTCGCGCGCGAATCGTGGCGGAGGGAATCGACTGGCCCGCGTTCACGGATCCGGCTCTCGGCGATTACCACAAGCCGCTCCTTGCCGGGACCTACACGCTCGCCGTCTCCGCGAACGGGTATCAGGATGTCGTCGTTCCGGGCGTCGTCGTCCCCGAAAACGGCGGCGTGACGGTGAACGTGACGATGCTCTCAGGGGGCGGGCGTTACGGCGATCGCGTCGAGACGGCGCGCGTCACCGATCCGAACAACGCCCATTCGAACCAGACGCTCACGATGTCGGTGCTCGGCGCGCCGGATGGCGTCGCCTGTGCGATCGGCGTGGGCGGCGAGATCGTCGCGGACCTGGGTCTCGGCTCCGAGATCACCGACCATGACGGCGCCGATGTGACGATCCACGAGTCGCCCACGACGGATGCCTTCGCCGAGGGGTTCTCGCTCTACGGGGGCTCGGGCGCGCTCGGTCCCTGGACGCTCATCGGAGCGAGCGTCGGTACGCACGAGTTCGATCTCGCCGGGACGGGGCTCGTTTCGGTGCGGTACCTCCGGGTGCTCGATGACGGCAACGGCAGCGCCGATGCCCCGACTGCGGGATACGATCTCGATGCGATCGAGGTGATTCCCGCGTTTGTCGCGGTTGCGGACCCCGCGCCGCCTCCGGCGCTCGCGCTCACGGCGTGGCCGGAGCCGACGTCGCTTCACCGCGGGCTCGATCTCAGCTTCAGAGCGCCGTCCGGGCGGGGTTTCACGCTGGACCTCTTCGACGTCTCGG
>JAGVPR010000181.1 GCA_020052115.1 Candidatus Eiseniibacteriota bacterium | reverse complement strand
CGCGGCCCGACGCGCGCCTTGATCTCGCGCCCCGTCACCGCGCGCGCGGCGTCCATGACCTGGCGCACGCTGAAGCCCGATCCATTGCCCAGATTGTAGACCCCCGTCCCGCCCTGGCGCAGCGCGCCGAGAGCGAGACGGTGGGCTTCGGCCAGATCGGCGACATGGATGTAATCGCGCACGCACGTGCCGTCGCCCGTCTCGTAGTCATCGCCGAAAACCTCGACCTGCTCGCGCCGGCCGGAGGCGGCTTCGAGGACGATCGGGATGAGATGCGTCTCCGGAACGTGGTCCTCGCCCCGCTCGGCTGTCGCCCCCGCGGCGTTGAAATACCGAAGGCAGACGTGCCGGAACCCGTGGAGCCGGGCGTACCATGCGAGAACGGTCTCGAGCATGAGCTTCGACTCGCCGTAAGGATTCGTCGGATGGGTCGGATCGTCCTCGCGAATAGGAACCGAGCGCGGGGACCCGTACACCGCGGCGGTCGAGGAGAAGAGGAAAAGGCGCACACCGTGGCGGCGCATCCCCTCCAGGAGCGTGACGCCGCCGCCCACGTTATCACCGAAGTAGAGGGCGGGATCCCGCATGGACTCGGGGACCTGGCTGTGCGCGGCGAAGTGCATGACGCAGTCAACGGGTCCGCTCGCAAAGGCGCGCTCAAGGTCCTCAGGGCGCCTGAGGTCCCCCTCGACGAACTTCGCCTTCGGAGAGACGGCGGCGCGATGACCCCGAGAGAGATCGTCGAGCACGACAACGTCTTCGCCGCCCGAGAGCAGAAGCTCCACGCACACGCTGCCGATGTATCCCGCGCCGCCTGTCACCAGGACCGCCATCGTCCCCTCCCCTCGTCGGATCCTCTGAGGATGCGAGCCTGCACAAGGATACGCGTCCCGCGCGCGTGGCGGAAGGGGCGACAGGAGCGACGCCGAGGGGCAAAATACTAGGGGTTGGCTCGCGGGTCTCGCGAACCAACCCCCTGGGCGCGTCCGTGTTCCGTCTAGAGGATCGTGATAGGGGGCTCCATGGGTCCGGTGGACTTCTTCGGCGCTGCCTTTCGGCGGGCCTTCTTCCGGCCACCCTTACGGGCACCCTTCTTCGCGGCCTTGCGACCGCCCTTCTTCGCGGCCTTGCGACCGCCCTTCTTCCTCTTGGCGGACTTACGGGAAGTCTTCTTCCGGCCAGCCTTCTTGGCTGCCTTCTTCCTACTGGCTTTCTTTGCGGGCTTCTTGCGCTTGGCCTTCTTCGCAGCCTTCTTCCCGCCCTTCTTCTTTCCGCCCTTCTTCTTCGCGGCCTTCTTCGCCATTATGTCTCACCTCCCTCCGTTAATGGATTTGTTCTGAAGAAACCAGTCACGCCTCGCCATCGCCGATGAGGTCGCGTATCTCCGCCATCATCAGAGCGAGGTCGAACGGTTTCTTGACATAACGATCGACCTTCAAGCGCCTGGCCTCGGTCTGCACCTCGCGACTGTCATAGGCAGTCATCAAGATGACCTTGCCGGCGAACCCCGTGTCTCGAACACCCCTCAAGACGTCCAGACCGCTCCGGCGTGGAAGCCGGTTATCCAACACGATCAGTTCGAACGTCTCCTTCCCCGCGAGGTGCCGTTCCGCCGATTCCGCCGTCTCCGCCACCGTTGCCAGATATCCGGCCTCGCGGAGCGTGTTGGCCAGCGTCCGCGCCAGAAGTCGCTCGTCGTCCACGATGAGCACGAGCTTGCCCAATGAGGACCTCCCGCAGTCGACGCATCCCGAAACCCTAATACAGAGTTCGTGCCAAACGCCCCAGGTAGATCTCCGAAAATCCACTATTCGCGGAAGGCCTTGCCACCAAATGAATTGCCCGCCGGGACGGAGGGTCCGCAGCGGGCCTCTTCGGCCTCCTCCCGCGCGCCGAGCGAGAGGCTAACCGTCAATTATTCTTATGGTTACCTGGAAACACGTCGCAAAACAGTGGCTGATAATACGTTAGCGTTGCTGTCAACTGATTTGATAGCTCATCTCCTTTGACAGCTTTGGGCGCCCGGTGCGCTCCATTCGCTTGAGCCTTTCGATGAGGCCCTGGCGCGACATGCCGAGGACGCGGGATGCGCGCGACTTGTTTCCGTCGAAGAGCTGCATGACATCCATGATGTAGCGGTCCTCCACCTCTTCCAAGGTGAGGATCGCTTCTCCCTCGGCCGGCGCGAGACGCGAGCGGCGCGCGGGACGACGCATCGGTTCCGGCAGGTGCTCTGCGAGAAGGACCGGCGAGTCCTCGAGAAGCACGACCCGCTCGAGCAGATTCTTCAGCTCGCGCACGTTGCCGGGCCACGGGTAGGCCTGGAGAAGCTCCTCGGTCTCGGCCGAGATCTCGACCATCTCCTTGCGGAACTCGCGCGAGAACACCTGCATGAAATGCCGGGCGAGAAGCAGAACGTCCTCGCCGCGCTCGCGCAGCGGCGGCAAGTCAATCGAGACCACTTGAAGCCGGTAGTAGAGGTCCTTCCGGAACGCCCCCGTCTCGATCGCCCGCTCGAGAACGACGTTCGTGGCCGCGATGATGCGGATGTCCACGGTGATGTCCTCATGCCCGCCGACCCGCTTGAAAGCGCGGTTGTCTATGAAGCGCAGGAGTTTCGATTGGGTCGTGGCGGGCATGTCCCCCACCTCGTCGAGGAAGAGCGTGCCCAGGTCCGACAGCTCCACGAGCCCCTTCTTCAACCCCGCTGCGCCCGTGAAGGCCCCTTTCTCGTGCCCGAAAAGCTCGTTTTCGAGCAGCGCCTCCTGGAACGAGGAGCAGTTGACCTCCATGAACGGGAAGCCGGCGCGATCGCTCCGGTAGTGGAGCGCGCGGGCCACCAGCTCCTTGCCGGTGCCGCTCTCCCCCTGGATCAGAACCGTCGTGGCGTTCGACCGCGAGACCTTGTCAATGAGGGCATTGACCTCTCCCATCTTCGGCGAGTCGCCGATGAGGAGGGTCCGCCGGAAGCTCTCCTGGTCCTTCTCGCGGTAGAAGGAGAGCTGCGCCTCGCGCGAGACGTTTCGCGCGGCCGAACGAACGGCGAGGACGATCTCCTCGAGATCGTAGGGCTTCTTGAGGAAGTCGGAGGCGCCGGCCTTCATCGCGGTCACGGCCGCCTGGATGTCGCCGTGGGCCGTGATCACGATGACCTGGAGCGACGAATCCCGCTCGAAGAGCTGGCCCATCACCTGGAAACCGCTCGCATCCGGAAGCTTGAGGTCGAGGATGGCGATGTGCGGGCGGAAGTTCGACATCGCCTCCACACCGGCCCGCCCCGTTCCCTCGCACTGGACCTCGTATCCCTCCGAGGTCAGCACCTTGCGCAATGAGGTTCGGATCAACTCCTCGTCATCCACCACCAGCACTCTGTAGATCACCGTCAGTCCCCTCCCTCAGGCTCCGGAACCGGCAGCGTGATGCGAAACGTTGCGCCGCCCTGGGAACGGTTCCGGACCGTGATGCGTCCCCCATGCTCCCGAACGATCTGGAGCGAGATCGTCAGGCCCAGCCCGGTGCCGCTGGGCCGCGTCGTGAAGAAGGGATCGAAGATCTTGTCGAGGTTGTCCTGCGGGATTCCCACCCCGGTGTCCGAGAAAGCAACCTCGACCACCCGCCGTCCCGACCGGTATCGCCGCGTGGAGGTGGCCGCCCGAAGCGACCCGCCCTCCGGCATCGCGTCCACGCTGTTGATGAGGAGGTTCAGGAAGACCTGGAGCATCTGGTCCGGGTCCACGGCGATGAGGGGCGGGCCCTCGGCGAGATCGCGCTTGACGGCAATCTTCAATTCCTCGAACTGCAGCTCGAGGTTGTCGAGGCTCTTCTCGACCACCTCGTTGATGTTCACGAGCTCGGTCTTGGCCGCCTGGGGCCGCGCGAAGAGGAGAAGCTCGGTGATGATCTGCTCGATCCGGTCAATCTCCTTGATGACGTCCTGGAGGTCTTCCTTCTTCGGGTCCCCCTCGGCCAGCTTGCTCCCCACGTACTGCACCGTGGTGCGGATCCCGGTGAGCGGGTTTCGGATCTCGTGGGCGACGACCGCCGACAGTTCGCCGAGGGAGGCAAGCCGCTGGACGTTTCGCTGAAACTCCTCGTCGGCCTCGCCCTCGCTGTAATCGGTGAAGGTGACGAGGGTTCCGAGGAGTTCCTCCTCGCCCCCGCGGAGCGCAGCGGCCGTAGCCTCGATCGTGACCTCTCGGCCGCCGATCTTCAGCGAAGCCTCGCGCTGCGTCGCGCGAGCCCCGAGGGTGTCAATCGGATCGCTGGAGTGCCAGCGATCGTCGTTCGAGACGAAGGCCTCGTCCACGTCGCGCCCGATGAACTCGGCCGACGCGACCTCGAGGATCTCCTCGGCCTTGCGGTTCAGATAACCGATCCGGCCGCGGGGATCGAGGACCAGGATCCCGACTTCCATGCTGTCGAGGACGAGCGCGGGGATGGAGGCTCGCTGCGGCAGTGTTCCCGCACGCACCGTCATGGGGTTTCGTTCCTCCGCTCGCTACGCGATGACGTTTCGATGTCCGTCTCAACCTAGCACCGGACCGCACGGCCTTCAACGTCAATGAACGCGGCAGGCGAGCCGGCTTCGTTGACCCGGCGGCCGGTGTTCGCTATTCTGCGCCTCGAACCCCGAAACGCGAGGTCGGACGATGATCCGCAATCTCTGGTCACCTTGGCGCATGAAGTACCTCCTCGAACCGCCGCCGCAGGGCTGCATCTTCTGCGAGCGGGCGGGCCGGGGCGATGACGACCGGGACTTCGTGCTCTTCCGGGGGCGGCACCACTACATCATCCTCAACATCTACCCCTACGGCGCCGGCCATCTCATGCTGGTCTCGAACCGCCACGTGCCGCTGCTCGCCGGTCTGGGGGCTGAAGAACGCGCTGAGGCCGCGGAGCTGCTCCTGAAGATCGAGGAGGCCGTGCGTTCCGCTTACGGCCCGGACGGGGCGAATCTGGGAGTCAACCTCGGGCGATGCGCGGGCGCGGGGGTGGAAGGGCACCTCCACTTGCACTACGTGCCCCGGCTCCGGGGGGACACGGAGGACACGTCCTCCCGCAGCGCCACCGATCCGCCTGAAGATCTCGCGCACACCTTCGAGCGGCTTCGGGCGGCCTTCCCGGCGGGTCGGGGACGCTAGTAGCGCCACTCGGCGGGCCCGGCGAGCTT
>JAGVPR010000385.1 GCA_020052115.1 Candidatus Eiseniibacteriota bacterium | reverse complement strand
GCGGCGCACTAGGGAGGAGCGGCGAATGGACGCACGCGCGGCGCGCGGGCGCATCAACCGGCGAGGCTTCATCAAGATCGGCGCCGGGATCGGGGCGGGGCTCGCCGGGCTCATCACGCGACCCGGCGAGTCGGCGCTCGAGGAATTCGATCTCCTCTCGACGGACCCCCTCCGGACGTATCCCTATCGCGGCTGGGAGGAGCTCTACCGCGAGCAGTTCACGTGGGACCGCGTCGTGCGCTCCACACACTCGGCGAATTGCACCGGCTCCTGTTCGTGGAAGGTGTACGTGAAGGACGGCGTCATGCTGCGCGAGGAACAGGCCGCCGATTATCCGCGCATCAACACGGAACTCCCCGATTACAACCCGCGCGGCTGCCAGAAAGGCGCCTGCTTCGTCGAGTACGTCTACGGGGCGCAGCGCGTGAAGTACCCCCTCATCCGAGCCGGCGAGCGCGGCGAGGGCAAGTGGCGGCGCGCGAGCTGGGACGAGGCGCTCGATCTGATCGCAGGGAAGATCCTCGACAACATCTACCAGCACGGCCCCGACACGAACACGTTCTTCTCGGTGATCCCCGCCATGTCTCCGGTCTCCTTCTCGGGCGGCGCGCGGCTCGCGCACTTCATCGGCGGCGTCTTCTGCTCGTTCTACGACTGGTACTGCGACCTCCCGCCCGGGGAGCCGATCACGTGGGGCGTGCAGACGGAGGCGTGCGAGTGCGCAGACTGGTTCCTTGCGAAGCACATCGTGCTCTGGGGCTCGAACATCAACGCGACACGGATCCCCGACGCACACTTCGCCTGGGAGGCGCGTTACAACGGCGCCACCATCGCCTGCGTCTCGCCCGACTACAACGCGAGCGCGATCCACTGCGATCAGTTCGTGCCGATCCGCCCGGGCACCGATGCGATCCTCGCGCTCGCCGTCTGCCGGTGGCTCGTCGAGAACGGCGCGGTGGACGTGCCGTACGTCAAGGAGCAGACCGACCTCCCGTTCCTCATCAGGCTCGACGACGGGATGTTCCTCCGCGAAGCCGATCTCGATCCCGCCGAGCGCGGAGCGCCGCCGACTCCCGAGGCCTGGGACAAGGGCATGGCGGCGCAAGGCGTCACCTCGGGCACCCCGCCGACCGGAGCGCCGGCCAAGCCCCAGCATCGCCCGGAGGCGGTGTTCTACGTCTTCGATTCGAAGGCGGGACGTATCGCGCAGGCCCCCGGCAGCATGGGTTCGGAGGCGATGAGCCTCAAGCTCGGCGACGTGGAACCCGCGCTCGAAGGCCGCTGGAGCGTGGCGCTCGCCGGCGGAGGCCGCGCGGAGGTCACGACCGCGTACGAGCTCCTGAAGCAGGCGCTCGCCGATCCGCTCTACTCGACCGCCGGCGCGGCGGAGGCTTGCGGCATCACCGAAGGCGATCTGCTCGCGTTCGCGCGCGGCTTCATGCGCAAGCCCGCGATGATCATCCACGGCGCCGGCACCAATCACTGGTATCACAACGATCTCCTGAACCGCGCGATGATCCTCGTCGTCGCCCTCACCGGAAACGTCGGCAAGAACGGCGGCGGGTTCAACCACTACGTCGGCCAGGAGCGTATCTGGCCGGAGCACGGCTTCAAGATGCTGGCTTTCCCCAAGGGAGCGAAGAAGCAACGATTCCAGAACACGACGCTCTGGACCTACTGCCACAGCCGGCAGCGCGACCCGCATCTCATCGCCGGCAAGCCGATCGAGCACTACATCGCCGAGTCGGTGAAAAAAGGCTGGATGCCGCTTTGGCCGAAGCAGGATCCGGCCGCGCTCGTCCCGGAGCGGCTCCACGACCTGCCTCGCAAGCCGCGTTCTCTCTTCGTCTGGCGGGCGAATTACCTCAACCAAGCAAAGGGGAACGAGGCGATCCTCCGCTCACTGTGGAAGGATCTCGATCTCATCGTGGACATCAACTTCCGGATGGACACGACGGCGCTCTACAGCGACGTCGTGCTCCCGTCCTCCACATACTACGAGAAGACCGATCTCAACTCGACCGACTGTCACTCCTACATGCACCCGTTCTCGAAGGTGCTCGATCCGCTCTTCGAATCGAAGACCGACTGGGACATCTTCTCGGCCCTCGCGCAGAAAATCGAGGAGGTGGCGAAGCGGCGGGGGCTTGCGCCTTTCGAGGATCCGGCGCTCGAGTGGAAGCGCGACTTCACGCGCCTTCACGACGACTGGTCGGACGGCGGGGCGCTCGCGACCGACGAGCACGCCGCGAATTTCATTCTCGCGAACGCCGCCGAGACGAAAGGGATGACCTACCTCGGACTTCAGGATGGGCCGCAGCGATTCGTCGGCATAGACCGCGACGCCTGGAACAGCGAGATCGAGGAAGGCCGAAGTTACACGCCCTTCACACATCAGATCGAGAAGAAGCGGCCTTGGCGCACGCTCACCGGCCGCCAGCAGTTCTACGTGGACCACGAGTGGTACCTGGCGCTCGGCGAGCAGCTCCCGGTACACAAGCCGCCGCAGGACGATCCGAAGTTCCCCCTCTACTGGAACACGCCGCACGGGCGCTGGTCCATCCACTCGACCTGGCGCGACAACCGCTACATGCTGCGCCTCCAGCGGGGCGTGCCGATCGTCTACATCCACCCGGACGACGCGAAGGGGCGCGGCATCGAGGACAACGACTGGGTACGGATATTCAACGACGAGGGCTTCGCGGTGTGCAAATCGAAAATCCTGCCGGGCGAAAAGTCGGGCCGGCTCACGATGTATCACGGCTGGGAGAGGTACCTCGGCTTCCAGCAGGGCGGCTGGCAATCGCTCACCTACATCAAGATCAAGCCCACGCAGCTCGTCGGCGGGTACGGCCACCTCAACTTCAAACTCAATTACTGGGGGCCGACCGGCAACAACCGGGACATCAAAGTGGAGGTCGAGCGCTACCGGGGCCCGATCGCGCCCTACGCTCCGTCCCGCGGGAGGGCCTCGTGATGTCGAAGCACCGATACGCCATGGTCATGGACCTCAACAAGTGCATCGGGTGCCACACCTGCACGCTTGCCTGCAAGAAGCAGTGGACCGACGGCGACGGCATGGACTACATGTACTGGAACAACGTCGAAACTCACCCCGGAGTCGGCTATCCGCGCGGGTGGCATGCCATGGGCGGCGGCTTCGACGAGCAGCGGCACTTGCGGCCCTCGCCGCTCCCGGAGAAAGCCGACTACGGTGAAGCGTTCGAGTACGACTACGGCCAGCGGTTATTCGGCGGCGGCGGCAAGCCCGTCATGCCCCATGTGGATCCCTCCTTCACGCCGAACTGGGACGAGGACGTCGGCGGCTGGGATCCCTCGAACCCCTACTTCTTCTACCTGCCGCGCCTCTGCAATCACTGCACGCATCCGGCATGCCTCGAGGCGTGCCCGAAGAAGGCGATCTACAAGCGCCAGGAGGACGGCGTCGTTCTCATTGACCAGGAGCGGTGCGCCGGCTACCGCTACTGCATCAAGGCCTGCCCCTACAAGAAGATCTACTTCAACGAGGTCAAGGGGAAGAGCGAGAAGTGCATCTTCTGCTATCCGCGGCTCGAGAAGGGTCTCGTGAACGCCTGCGCCGCTCAGTGCCCGGGCCGGATCCGTTTCGTCGGCCTGCTCGACGACCCGGAGTCGCCAGTGCACAAGCTCGTGGTCGTGCACAAGGTGGCGCTCGGACTCTTCCCCGAGAAGGGCACGCAGCCGAACGTCTACTACGTGCCGTCGTTCAACCCGCCGAAAGCAGGACATGCCGGGCAGAGCGTCCTCGAGGATCCGCGGCTCCCGCTCGAGTACCTCGAGTATCTCTTCGGGCCGCGGGTCGGGCCCGTGATCGAGAAGCTCGAGAGCGAACTCGTGCGCGCGCAGCGAGGGGAGAGAAGCGAAATACTACAACTTCTGATCGGGCGCGACGCCGCCGTGCGCTACCGGATCGTGCCGAAGGCTGTGCGCGAGGCCGCGCCGGATGACGTCCGCGGCGCGACGAACGACAAGCCGGCCGGGCCG
>JAGVPR010000407.1 GCA_020052115.1 Candidatus Eiseniibacteriota bacterium | reverse complement strand
GGCAGTAGCCCAGCGGCCCACAGCGCGTCCACGGCCCGGTAGAGAGGAGAGGACAGGGGCGCGGCCGGGGATGGAGGATCGGCCGCCGCGCCGCTAGGGAGGATGGCTGCCAGCGCGAGGAGCAGGGATCCGGCGCGCGCCGCGAATCGCCGGCGCGCAGGAAGGATCCGCGCGGGCATCGCTCTCAGAATGCGCTCATCCCTTCGAGTACGGGTCCCACACGTAGGGCCGTTCGAAGAAACCGGGGTAGCACTTGAGGTCTTCGACCCGCCCGACGACGCGAGCCGGATTGCCGGCCACGACGGCCCCGTCGGGCACATCGCGTGTGACCACGGATCCCGCGCCGACGAGCGCGTTCGTTCCGACGACGACCCCCGGGAGGAGCGTGGAGTTCGCGCCGATCCGCGCGAGCCGCCGGACCGTGACCCCGCCCCGGCACTCGCGCCATCGCGGGCAGCCCATCGGGTGGGGATCATCCGTGAACACCACGTTCGGACCGATGAAGACGTGATCTTCGACAACGGTCAGCTCCAGGAACGCGCCGCTGTGGATCCGCACGTGATCGCCGACGGTATTGTCGAATTCGAGAACGGCGTTCGTCCCGACCGACACATCGTGGCCGATACGGTTCCCCTCTCGGATCGAGGCGCCCTGCCCCGACTGGAACCGGTCGCCGATCGTGGTTCCCGCGTAGATCGTGGTGAAGGGGCGGACGATCCCGTCCCGTCCGATGATGGTCGGCAGCTCGCCGGGCTCACGCCCGCGCGGCGGCCGGCCGATGATGACGGGCTCTTCGAGCACGGTGCCTTCGCCGATCTCGACTCGGGGATAGACGATGTGAAACGTCTCGCGCGTCACGGCGCTCGATCGTCTCTCGGCGTCGCGGCGACCTCGAGAGGCGGTCCCAGCTCGATGATCCGCCCGCCTTCGTGAAGCGAACGCTCCACCGCCTCCAGGACGCGAATCACGCGGAGGCCGCTTTCGCCGTCGCACTTCGGCCGGCGGCGCGTGCGGATGGACTCGAGGAAGTCGCTGACCTCCGCCTGAAGCGGTTCAGTGGTGTCGAGCTTCGGCGAGACGATGTCACCGGTCCGGTAGGAGAGCTGGTACTCGCCGAAGGTCTCCGGGTCCCTGAAGTTCACTCCCTTGTCGAAGACCTTTACCCGCTCGAGATGGTCCGTGTCGTCGTAGATCACCATCTTCCGCGAGCCGACGATCGTCGTGCGCCTGAGCTTCGACGGTGAGAGCCAGGAGACCTGGATATGGCCGATCATCCCTGAACCGAACGTCAAGCTGATGAATGCCACGTCGGGGATGCCGGGCTGGACGAAGTCGCGGCCGAGCGCCGAAACCGCCGTCGGGCCGGTCCCGAACCAGAAGTTGATCATCGAGAGATCATGCGGCGCAAGATCCCATACGACGGAGACGTCCTTCTGATGGAGCCCCAGGTTCACGCGCGTCGAGCTGAGGTAGAACACCGTCCCCAGCTCCTTCGATTCGATGAGATCCCGGATCTTGATGACCGGCGGAGAGTATTCGAACGTGTGCCCGACCATGAGCACGCGCTTCCGGCGCCGCGCGAGATCAATCAGGTCCATCGCCTCCATCGAGGAGGCCGTGAAGGGCTTCTCCACGAAGACATCGAGATCCGCCTCGAGCGCGCGGCGGGCCAGGCCATAGTGCGTGGACAGGGGCGTGGCGATCATGACGGCGTCGAGGCCGATGCCGAGGATCTCCTCGAACTCCGGGGTGACATGGACGGCGGGATACCGTGACGAGATGCGCTCCAGATTCTCGGGGCGCAGGTCGCAGCAGACAATCTGCGAGCAGTTGCGGTTCTCGGCGAGGTTGCGGATGAGATTGGGACCCCAGTACCCGCAACCGACGACTCCGACCTTCGGCATGACCAGAAAACTCCTCGGCCCGCCAGGATGCGGTCAGTGCCCCCCGCGCCCGAAGAACATGACCGGGAACGTGCGAGCGATGAGCGCGAAGTCCTGAGCGAGCGACCAGTTGGCGATGTAACAGAGATCCAGCAACACCATTTCGTCGAACGAAACCCGGCTGCGGCCCATCACCTGCCAGAGCCCGGTACAGCCGGGTACGACGCTCAGGCGCGCGCGCTGCCAGTCCTTGTACGCGTCCCACTCATAAGGGAGCGACGGCCGGGGACCGACGAGGCTCATCTCGCCCCGAAGCACGTTCCACAGCTGGGGCAGCTCGTCGAGGCTCGTCCGGCGCAGGGTCCTCCCCACGCGCGTGATCCGCGGATCATCCACGAGCTTGAAGACCTTGCTGCCGCCGTTGTCTATCGAGGCGTCCTCTCCGCGGCTCACGAACTGCTCGAAGTACTCTCGGTGGGGATTCTCCTCGCAGTTCTCGATCATGCTCCGGAACTTGTAGAACGTGAACGCCGCCCCATCCTTCCCGATGCGCACCTGCCGATAGAGAACGGGACCCCGCGACGTCAGCTTGATCGCGGCCGCGATGACGAGGAGCAACGGCATCAGGAACACGAGCCCGAGCGCGGCGCCGGCGACATCCACGACGCGCTTCACGCCGAGCGCGAGGCCGCGTTGCGGGGTGCCCCGCAGGGCCAGCACCGGAATCCCGCTGTGGCGCACGACGGGAGCCCGGCGCGTCATCGAGGAGAATCGCGCCGAAGCCACGTGAACGGGGACGCCGAACGCGAGGCAGCGCTGCGCCAGCGCGAGAAGGCTATCGCGCGAGGACTGCTGCCCCACGATGAGGATCTCGTCGAAAGGCGCCGCCGAGCGGACGGAACGCGAGATTCCGCTCCATCCGTCCTCTGCGTCCAGCGGGATGAATGCGACGGGAGAAGCAGGGCCGTGGCCGTTGGCGCAGAGGTCGATTCCGATGGAACGATCCTCTGGATCCCCGTGCAGAAGACAGACCCGCCGGGCTCCAGGGGACGGGGAACTGTCGCCGGGCGCCTGCAGCGCCGCCGAGCGGGAGGTCCCCCCGGATCCCTTCGCCATCAATGGACCCCCTGATGTCCTGAGGCATCAAAAAACCGGCGGATCGCACCCACCACTTCGGCGAGTCCGTCCTCGGTCAACTCCGGGAACATCGGAACGGACATTAGCATACGGGCCGCACGCTCGACAACCGGAAAATCGCCATCGCGGTGCGCCCTATCGCCGTACGCGCCCTGCAGATGCAGAGGAATCGGGTAGTGAATGGACGCCCCGATCCCTTCCCGCTTGAGGAACGCCATCAGCTCGTCACGGCGCTCGGTGAGAATCGGAAACACGTGGTGAACGTGCCCGGCTTCCGCGGCCTCTTCCGCGAGCATCTCGACCGGCAGGCCGGCCAGCAGCTCGCGGTAGCGCGCGGCGTGGCGGCGGCGCGAGGCGTTCCAGGCGTCGAGGTGCGCCAGCTTCACTCTGAGAAACGCCGCTTGAAGCGCATCAATGCGGAAGTTGTAGCCCCATTCCGCGTGCTCGTAATGACCGGTCCGGCCGTGGTCGAGTAGGACGCGGATGCGCCTCGCCAAGCCGGCATCGCGGGTCACGACAGCGCCGGCATCGCCGAGCGCCCCGAGGTTCTTCGCCGGGTAGAAGGAGAAGACGCCGGC
>JAGVPR010000054.1 GCA_020052115.1 Candidatus Eiseniibacteriota bacterium | reverse complement strand
GCAGCGCGGTGCTGCGCGTCGCCGAGCGGAGGCCGCAAGAATGAGCCGGTTCGCGCCGCTGTACCGGCCATCGAAGAAGCGCGACTTGACGCGGCCGGTTGTGCTGGGCGCGCTGCTGGCCGCGGCGCTTCTGTACTCGGTGACCTGGCTGAACGTGAACGAGGCGCGATGGGCCGCACGCGCGGCAGCGAAGAGCCGCGAAGTCCGCAAGCTCCAGCAAGAGATCGTGGTGCTCGAGGCCGAAGTGGAACGCCGAGAGCAAGCCGTTGTCGGCGATTCCGTGAAGGTGAATGACCTAGGGCTGGAGTGGCCGCGGCCGGGACGCCTGGTCGTCCTGGACGCGCGCTCTCCGTCACTGGCGCCGAAGGAAGCCGAAGAGCCTCCCGTGCGCTGACAGGGCGGAGGTCCCCGATGCATCTGGGCGGGCCTTACCACAGGCGGCTGCTCATCGCAGCCGTCCTCGGCGCGGTGGTTTGGGCGGCGCTGGTGGCGCGGCTGGCCCAGATCCAGATCGCGGATCACGGCCGCTACGCCTCTGAAGCGCTCCGCCAGCATGAACGGCGCGTGATCCTCCCTGCGCGTCGCGGCTCCATCCTCGACCGTCGCGGCGAGGCTCTCGCCGTGGATGTCTCCAACCCCTCGCTCTTCGTGGACCCGCACGAAGTCGCGGATCCTGACCGCGTCGTCAACGAGTTGACCCGCCGATTCCACCTCGATCGCTCCCGGGTCCGGGCGGCCGTGCGCTCGCAGGGCGGCTTTGCCTGGGTGGCGCGCGACTTCATCGATCGCTCGGAGGCCGAGCATGCCATGCGGGAGCTGCCCGGCGTCTTCATCCGCGACGAGCAGAAGCGGATGTATCCGAGCGGAGCCGCCGCGGCCCACCTTGTCGGCTTCACCAACCGCGACGGGAGGGGGCTCGAGGGGATGGAGGCGATGCACGACCGTGTGCTCCGCGGTCGTGATGGATGGACGACCGAGTACGTGGACGCCCGCGGGCGGGGTTGGCGTCCGCCGCGCAGCGCCCTCGCGTCCTCGCGCTGCGGCGACAGCGTCGTGCTGACCATTGACCGTCGGTTCCAGGAGATCGCCGAGAACGAGCTGCACCGCGCGGTAGAGAAGGCAAACGCGCGCGGCGGAACGGTCGTCATCGTGGACCCCCGCACCGGGGAGATCCTCGCGCTCGCGAACGAGCCGTGCTACGACCCCGAGGCCGCCTCGAGTTCGCCGCCCGACGGGCGGAGGAACCGGGCGGTGACCGATCTCTTCGAGCCCGGCTCGACGTTCAAGATCGTGTGCGCCTCGGCGGCGATCGAGAAGGGACGCGTTCGCCGCGACACGCAGTTCGACACCGGCGACGGCGTCAAGAAGATCTCGGGCGTTTCCCTGCACGACGCGCACGCGCACGGGACGATCCCCTTCGAAGAGGTGATCGCCTACTCGAGCAACATCGGGACGGCCCTCGCCGCGGTCCTCGTCGGGGAGGAGGACATCTACCGGTACGCCCGCCGCTTCGGCTTCGGGCTTCGCACGGGCATTGACCTTCCCGGGGAGATTCCCGGGGTCCTGCGTCCCGTGGAGTCTTGGTCCGGCCGGTCGTTGATCACGGTCGCGATCGGCCAGGAAGTCTCCGTGAGCGCGATCGAGCTCGTGATGGCCTTCAGCGCCCTCGCCAACGACGGGGTGCTCATGCGCCCATTCGTCACGCGGGCGGTCCTCGACGCCGACGGACAGGTCGTGAGCCGGACTGAGCCGCAGCGCGTGCGCCGCGTGGTCTCGAGCGAGACGGCGCGGACCGTCCGCGAGTTCCTCTCGATGGGCGTCGAAGAGGGAACAGGGCGAAACGCGGCGCTCGCGTGGTGTTCCGTGGGCGGAAAGACCGGAACGGCGCAGAAGTTCGTCAACGGCACGTTCAAGAACGGGCTCTACGTCTCTTCGTTCTGTGGATTCCTCCCAGCCGATGATCCCGAGATCGTCTGCTTGGTCGTGATTGACGAGCCGCGCGGCGCCTACTACGGCGGGACGGTCGCGGCTCCCGTGTTCCGGAACATCGTCGCGGGCCTGGCGGCGGCCGATATGGGGCTGCTCGCGCGCTTCGGGCGGCCGCTCGAGGCGCTCGACGAGGATTCGCCCTGGTCCGCGAGTTCGATTCCGCCTGCGGATTCGCTCATGGTGTTGATCGCAGCCGAGAAGAAGGTCGCGGTCTCCCGGCAAGCCGGGGCCTCCCTCGGTCCGCAGGCGGTTGCGGCCCCACAAGCCGACCTCGGGCGCGCCAAGGAAGCGCCCGAGGCGGCGGGGCTCTTGGTTGAGGTTCCTGATCTGCGGGGTCTCACGGCGCGCGAGGCGTACCGGCGACTGAGCCGCGCGCTGCTGGAGACGGAGTTGGTTGGGTCGGGACGTGTGGTGTCTCAGGAGCCGCCGGCAGGAACGACGGTTTCGCGAGGGCAGGTCTGTGTCTTGCATCTCGAGGGCGGGCCGGATCAAGAAGACCCCTCCCGGCCTGTACACGGAGGTCTTTGACCACGCCCAAGCGAAGCCTCACGGAACTGGCGGCAAGCATCCGGGATTTGGCTCTCCCGGGGGTTCTGGCAGGCCTTCCGGAGCGGACGGTTGGCGACGTTTGCGTTGATTCACGACGGGTCGCTCCGGGGGCCATCTTCGTCTGCGTGCCGGGTACGCAGGTGGACGGTCACCGTTTCGCGCAGGACGCGCTTGCCCGGGGTGCCGTGGCCATCGTGGCCGAGCGGCGGATCGAGACGCAGGGCGCGCCCTTGATTCTCGTCCGGTCGGCGCGGAGGGCGCTTGCGATGCTGGCCAGCGCCTTCAACGGCCATCCGTCGAGGCGCTTGCGCGTCGTGGGCGTGACGGGCACGAACGGCAAGACGACGACGACGTTTCTGATCCGTGCGGTGGCGGAGGCCTCGGGGGAGAAGGCCGGCATCATCGGGACGCTCGGTTCGTTCGCGGGCGGCCTCGAGGTGCCTCCCGTGACGACGACGCCCGAACCGACGGTACTCCAGAAGCTCCTTTCGGACATGGCGGCGGAGGGGGTTCGCGTGGCCGCGATGGAGGTCTCCTCGCATGCGCTCGCCATGGACCGCGTCTCGGGCACCCGGTTCATCGCCGGGTTGTTCACGAACCTGACGCGGGACCACCTGGACTTCCACGGGACGGAAGAGGCGTACCGCGATGCCAAGAGGCTCTTGTTCCGGGGCGTGCCGCAGCCGCCGGACGCAGCCGCCGCGGCGCCGATGACCGGCATCATCAACCGGGACGATCCCTCGTCGGAGGCGTTCATCGAAGCCTCAGCCGGGCCGGTGATCACATTTGGAAGGGGGGAGAACGCCGATCTGCGCGTGGTGCGCGAGGAGATCGGCGTGGAGTCCTCGCTCTTCCGGGTCCGCCACCAGGGGGGCGAGCAAGACGTGGGTGTGCGGCTGCCCGGGCCCTTCAACGTGATGAACGCGCTCGGAGCCTTCGGGGTCGGCATCGCGCTCGGTTATGCGCCGGGGACGATCGCTCTCGGGATCGAGAGCGTGGAAGCGGTCCCGGGCCGCATGCAGCCCGTGAGGGCCGGCCAACCCTTCGCCGTCCTCGTGGATTACGCGCACACGCCGGACGCCCTCGAGACGGTGCTCCGTTCGGCGCGGCGCCTGACGAAGGGGACTCTCTTCTGCGTTTTCGGCTGCGGCGGGGACCGCGACCGCGGGAAGCGGCCCGAGATGGGCCGGATCGCGGTCTCCTTCTCCGATCGCGTGCTCATCACCTCGGACAACCCGAGGAGCGAGGACCCGCTCGCGATCATCGCCGAGATCGAGGATGGCGCGCGCGCCGTCTCCGGAAGCTACGCGGTCGAGCCGGACCGCCGCGCGGCGGTCGAGCGCGCCCTGGCGGAGGCGCGCGAAGGAGACACGGTGATGATCGCGGGCAAGGGTCACGAGGACTACCAGATCCTCGGCGGCCGGATCTCCCACTTCAGCGATGCCGAGGTGGCTGCCGAAGCCCTTCGCGCGCTCGGATACGGTGGAGGGTCGCGATGACCATCCGCCGGGGGCGAAGCGGAAGGGGGGCGCCTTGACGGCCGGGTTCGGGTGGACCCTCGGCGAGATCGCCTCGGCGTGCGAAGGCTTGCTGGCTCCGGAGCCGGCTTTCTCTGCCGCGGTCTCCGGGATCTCCACGGACACGAGGACCGTCCGGCCGGGGGAGCTGTTCTTCGCGCTCGCTGGCGAGCGTCATGACGCGCACGAGTTTCTGGATGAGGCTTGGAGGGCGGGCGCTTGCGCCGCCGTCGCGGCCGCTTCCTGGGCCGCATCGCATACGGCCCCGCTGCCCCTTCTTGTGGTCCAGGATCCCCTTCGCACGCTCCAGAGCCTCGCCGTGGCGCACCGCCGGCGTTTCCGCGTGCCCGTGGTGGCGGTGACCGGAAGCAGCGGCAAGACCACCACCAAGGAGATGGTCTCCGCGGCTCTTTCCTCCCGCTACCACGTGCACCGGACGCCGGGCAATCTCAACAACGAGATCGGAGTTCCGTTGACGCTGCTCGGGCTGAGGCCCGAGCACGGCGCCGCGGTCGTGGAAATGGGGATGAACCACCGCGGCGAGATCGCCCGGCTCTCGCGCATGGCGTCGCCCGATGTGGCGGTCATCACGAACGTCGGGCGCGCGCACGTGGGTCTCCTGGGTTCCGTCCGGGAGGTCGCGCGCGCGAAGCTGGAGGTGCTCGAGGGAATGGCGGGCGGGGTCCTGGTACTTCCCGCGGGCGAGCCGCTTCTGGCCGTCCGTCCCGCCGGCTTCATCGTCCGGACCTTCGGCCGCGAGGCCGCAGCGGACATCCGGATCGAGTCTGTCCGGCCCGAGGGGCTCGGCCGCACCACCGTGCGTCTCGCGGGCTTCCCGCCGATCGCCCTTTCCGCCGCGGGCACGGGGAACGCGGAGAACGCCGCGGCCGCCGTGGCCGCGGCCTCGGCTCTCGGACTGAGCCCCGAGGAAGCGACGGAAGGGCTCCGGGAATTCCGCGCGCTTCCGGGGAGACTCTCCGTCCGCGAGCGTTCGGGGATTGTGTTCATCGAGGACCATTACAACGCAAACCCCGACTCCTTCCGGCTGGCTCTCGAGGTGCTCCTCGGGACGCCGGCTCGGGGACGGCGGATCGCCGTGGTGGGTGAGATGCTGGAGCTGGGGGAGCAGAGCGATGCGGCGCACGAAGAGGTCGGTCGCGCCGCCGCGGGGGCCGACGCCGTGGTGG
>JAGVPR010000411.1 GCA_020052115.1 Candidatus Eiseniibacteriota bacterium | reverse complement strand
TCAAGAGCCGGCCCGGGGTTGCGTGCCCCGCCAGCCGCGATAGAGCATCGGCGAGACGCCGTCCGGCGGCAGACCCCGCTCGACCACCGGGTCCTCGCGGGCGCGCACGATCTTGACCGCGGCGACCAGGAGCCCAAAGAGCGCCCAGATGAAGAACTGGTATGCCTCGTGCCGCAGGTATTCGAGCTTGATCTGATCAATCAGGAAGATGACGACCACCGTATTCATGACGAGCAGGAGGCTCTTCGAGAAGTGGGGATCGGTCAGCTCGGCCGCGGCGTACTTCTTCGAGCCCCGGTACAGGCGGTACATGAGGAACAGGAAGACGCTCAGCCCGATCCAGCCTGTGATGTAGATGTAATAGAGGTAGATGCTGTGCGGCCAGTAGATCTGCGCGCCGGCGATGGTTCTCAGCGGATAGAACGGCCCGTGCCCGAGGACCGGGTACTCCTTGCAGTATTCCCAGGCGTCATTCCAAGCCCGGGCCCGAGTCTCCGGCACGTAGCCGACGAACGTCGTCTCCATCAGCCGGCTCGTGATCGAGCCGGCCTTCGTGCGGGCGGTGATGAAGCTCGCCAGCGTCACGAAGAGCGCGATCGCTCCGATGACGGTCAGGAACACGTGGCGGAACCCGAGCCGCTTGCGCATGAGGAACAGCAGGTACGCGAGACCGATCCAGAGCGAGATGAACGCGCCGCGCGTCACGGTCGCGATCTGCACGATGAACGTGCACAGGATGAGGGCCGCCCAGAGGGTCTTCCGGGAAAGCGAGCGGGCCCGGATGAGCAGCAGGAGCTGTATCGGGAGGTTCAGGGCGCAATACTCGGCCAGGAGTTCCGAAGCATTGAAGGGGCCGCCGAGCCGGAAGCCGGTGACGTCCTGCTCCCCGCTCGAGCCGGTCTGGATCCAGCCGGGAACGATCGTGATGCCGGGGAATGCGAGCCCCATCAGCGAGACGCCGATGACGAGCCCGGAGGAGATCTGCGTCACGATGACCGTGCGCTCGAGGGAGACCTCGTCGCGCACGAAGTTCACCACGAGGAAGAAGAGGAGGATGCTCGCCGCCGTCGCATAGAACGCGGCGAGCGATGGCCAGAGCCGCTCGGCGGTGTGGACATTCCAGAACGAGGCCGCGTAGACGAGGAACAGTGCCAGGAGCGGTCCGTCAACGAACGTGCGGCCCGCCATGCCGACCTGGCGCAACGCCAAGCGCATCAGCCACACCGAGAACAACACCGCGACGAAGACGATATTCGTCGTCCCGAACGCCAGGTTCGAGGGGAACGGGAGCGCGATGAGGAAGAGGCAGAGGCTCCAGTAGAGATCCACGCGGAGCACGAGAACGATCAGCACGAGGCCGGCGACCGCCTCGAGGACGCGCTTTGCGGGCTGGAAGATCTGCTGCCCGAGCAAGAGCCCGAACAGCACGACCACCCCGACCCACACGAGTCTCTCGCCGAGCACCTGCCGCTTGATCTGCGACCGGAGCGCCGGCGTCCACGCCGCCATGTCGTTCGCCTCCTACCCCTGTTCCCTTTCCCCGGTCCGAGCGGAAGGACGCTCGGCCGGAGCTTCGGCATCCCCCCTGGATAGATCGGCCAGCGAGAGGTTTTCCTTCCACAGATAGTAGATGCCGACGGCGGTGATCGGAATGAACTGGCTCGCCTGGTAAAGGAAGGAGAAGCCCAGGGCGGCCTCCTGGGTCACCTGGAAGAGCGCCAGGATCTCCTTGCAGACGTACTGCACCGGCCCGATGTACCCGGGCGTCGAAGGCACCATGATCGCCAAGGAGACGGCGACCAGGAGCGCGAGCGCCGCCTTCAGCGTGTTTTCCAGGTACGGCATCTGCTGGCTCATCGCCAGGAGAACGCACACGATACCGAGAATCGTCACGAGCCACATGAGCGCCGAGAGGAGCGCGACGATGGCGATGTGCCGGCCGCGGCGGAGGATCCCCAGACCGTCAATGAACGCCTGCATGAACCGCGTGAACATCCCTCCGATGCGTCCCGGGAGGCGCTGAAAGGCCGGCTCGATCGCGGCCCTGAGGTTGTGTGACTGGAAATGCAGCAGCACGAGGGCGAGCAGGATCCCCACGCTGATGATGAGCACCGTGATCCCGGCGCGCAGAACGAGCGCCGGGAACGGGAAGACGAGGAAGACCGCCCCCAGGATCAGGAGGATCGTGAACAGGTCGAAGAGACGTTCCATCACGATCGTCGCGAACACCGAGGACTTGCTGATCCGCTCGCGCCTGCCGAGCGCGACCGCGCGGACCACCTCGCCCGCGCGCGCCGGCAGCACGTTGTTGGCCATGAACCCGATCATCGTCGCGGAGAAGCTCGCGCCGAAACCGATCGGCCGCACCGGCTCCATGAGATAGCGCCAGCGCCAGGCCCGGATCATGAACGCCACGATCGTCAGCGTCGAGCCGGGCACCAGCCACAGGAACCGCGCCCCCGTCATGGCGGTCCAGACCTCGCGGGGGTGCACGCCGCGCACCGCCAGGTAGAGGAAGACCGCGCTGACCAGGAAGCCGATCCAGACCTTCTTCCTCACGTCTTCGCCTCCGCGCTCAGGATCTTCAGGAGCACACGCGACAGCGGCAACCGCGAGCGGCGGATGAGATCAGCCTCGTCGGGGCCGACGAGCCGCACCACGCGGAAGGCCAACAGTATCACGAGCCCTCCCGCCGCTCCAAAGAGCGCCAGGCCGGCGAACGAGTCCATGAACGAGCGGAGCGGCCACAGGATGAAGCACGCGGCGGAGGCCGCGTAGCCGCGGAGGATGAAGCTCCACGGAATCCGGTAGGCGAACCCGCGCGCTCTGAGTATCGCCGCGTAGACGACCGGCGTGAGGACGACCACGAGCGACGTCGGCACCACCGAGCCGATCTGCCAGTGGCGCGGGATGAGGAGCAGATCGAGCCCGACGTTCACGGCCGCGCTGGCGATGTAGACCCAGAGGATCGTGCCCGTCCGCTCCAGGACGTAGAGGCTCATGCTGAGCGGCGTCCCGAAGAAGGTCAGCGGGAACACCAGGAAGAACACGGTGCAGAGCGGAATCGCCGGGCGGAACGCCTCCCCGTAGAGGAGCGGGATCGCTCCATGGCAAAGGAGCGCACCGAGCAGCGAGAGCGGAGCGCCGAGGAAGAAGAGAAGCCGGTAGTACCGGTCCACCACGCTGCCGGCTCGCGTCGGATCCGCCGCATACACTTCCGAGTACGAAGCCAGCACGAGCGGCCAGACGGCCAGGGGGATGAACTCCAGCACGAGCTGCGGGAGCTTGTATGCGAGATCGAAGAAGCCCACCTCGCGCGGCGACCAGAAATGAGCGAGGATGAGCGTCTCCGACTGCCGCCACGTGACCAGATTGAGCACGCTGATGAGGCCGAACGGCAGCGCATAGCGCGCCACGCGGCCCCAGGGCACCGCCGATGCGGACGGCTCCGACGGCGCGTTCCATCGGCGCCGGAGCGCCGGGGCCAGCAC
>JAGVPR010000380.1 GCA_020052115.1 Candidatus Eiseniibacteriota bacterium | reverse complement strand
CGGACCGCCGCGCTTCTCGCCGTCGTCGCAACGTTCGGGGTCGTGGCCGCCCTCGCGGCCGGCGGCGGGTTCGGGGAGACGCCTGAGCACGGTACCTCGGCGCACGGTCAAGCCGCCGTGGAAGCCGAGGTCCACGAGCTTCCCAACATGATCACGGTCCTCTACGCCTACTTCCACGACGTCCCCGTCGTCCGCTTCCTGCACCACTGGGAGAACATCTTCTTCTCGCTCCTCATCGCGCTCATCCTGATCGCGGTCTTCGCGGCGGGCATGCGCAAGCGCGAGATGATCCCGGGACGCTTCCAAGCGGCGCTGGAGTATGGGGTGGAAGGGCTCGCGGGCTTCATCGAGGGGATTCTCGGGCCGCACGGACGGGAGTTCGTGCCGTTCCTGGGCACGCTCTTTCTCTACATCCTCGCGATGAACCTGGCGGGGCTCGTTCCGGGGTTCAAGTCGCCGACCTCGAACATCAACATCACGGCGGGCCTCGCGCTGAGCGTCTTTCTGTACGTGCAGTACACGGGGGTTCGCAAGAACGGCATCGGCGGGTACATCTACCACCTCATGGGCTCCCCGAAGGGGATCACGTGGGCGATGGTGCCGCTCAACATCCCGCTCCACATCATCGAGGAGCTGGCGCGGCCCCTGAGCCTCGCGCTCCGGCTCTTCGGAAACATCACGGGCGAAGACGTGCTCATCTTCATCTTCGCCACCCTTGGGATCGCGAGCATCTCGTTCCTGCACGCGCCGATCGGGCTCCCGCTGCAGATCCCGTTCCTCTTCCTGGCGATTCTCACGAGCACCATCCAGGCGCTCGTGTTCATGCTGCTGTCCACGATCTACTTCTCGCTGATGCTGCCGCACGGCGGGGAGCACAAAGAGCGTCACTGAGTAAGGAGGCCGTCCATGGACTACAGCACCGCGTTGTCGTTCGCGCTCCCGATCGGACTCGGCATCGCCGCGGTCGGATCGGGGCTCGGGCTCGGTCGCGCCGTATCCGCGGCGATGGAGGCGATGGGTCGCCAGCCCGAGGCCGCGCCGAAGATCCAGATCGGCATGATCATCGGCTGCGCTCTCATCGAGGCGCTCACCATCTACGCGCTGGTCACGGTGTTCCTGCTGCAAGGGAAGATCAAGTAGGGCGCTGTGACGGCCGCGATGGCGGCCGCGGGAGCACTGAATGAACCTCGATTTCGGCCAGATCGTCACCCAGATCATCGGCTTCGTCATCGCCGTCCTGATCCTCAAGCGGTTCGCCTGGGGCCCGATCTTGAAGCTCCTCGACGAACGCCGCGCAGCGATCGCCGGCCGCTTCGCCGAAGCGGATACGGCGAAACAGGGCGCGGAGCGCCTGCGTTCCGACTACGAGGGCCGGATGCGGGAGGTTGACGCCGACGCCCGCCGCAAGATGCAGGAAGCGATCGGAGAGGGCCAGCGCGTGGCGACCCAGATCAAGGAGGACGCGCGGCGGGAAGGGCGCGAAGCGGTCGCCCGCGCCCGCGACGAGGCAGAGCGCGAGCGCGCGAAGGCCCGCATCCTCCTGCGCGACGACATCGTGAAGATGGCGCTCTCCGCCACGGAGAAGGTGGTCGGGGAGAAGCTCGATGCGGAGCGGCACAGGCGTCTCGTCGGTGAGTTCATCGAGGACGTCGGCAAGATTCAGAACTAGACGGATCCCGGAGGAATCGGCGGAATGGCCCGTGACACGGTGGCCCACCGCTACGCTGCGGCGCTCTTTCTGGCCGCGCGACAGCGCGGGGAGCTGGAAACGCTCGAGGGCGACGCGCGCGCGATGCTCGAGGTGATCGCGCACGAGCCCCGGCTCATGATGTTCCTCAGCTCCCCCGAGATCCGGGACGATCGAAAGGAAGCGGTGCTGACCGCGGCCCTGGGCGGCAGATCAGGGTCGGCGATGCTGCAGTTCCTGCTTCTCATGTTTCGGAAGCATCGCGTCATCTATCTCTCGGACGCCCTCGTGGAGTTCATCGAGCGCGCCGAGGAAGCGCGGGGAATCGTGAGCGCGCACGTCGTCACGGCCGTTCCGCTCGCGGCGGATCTGGCGAAGACGCTCATCGCTCGGCTGGAGTCGCTCACCGGGAAGAAGATCCACCTCATTCCCGATGTGGATCCGGCGATCCTCGGCGGGGCGGTGGTCACGATCGGGGACCGCATCCTGGACGGCAGCGTGCGGGGACGGCTGACACGGCTCCGCGAGGAGCTGATCTCGGTGCGCGTGCACTGAGCACAACCAAAGAAGGGTATCGGCATGGCGATTCGACCTGAGGAAGTCAGCTCGATCCTCCAGAAGGAGCTCGAAGGTTTCGAGAAGAGCCTCGAGATGGAATCGGTGGGCTCCGTGCTCCAGGTGGGAGACGGGATCGCCCGGGTCTGGGGGCTGCGCGACGCGATGGCCGGCGAGCTTCTCAAGTTCCCCAGCGACATCTACGGGCTCGCGCTGAACCTGGAGGAGGACAACGTCGGGGTCGCCCTCTTCGGCTCGACCGAGAAGATCAAGGAGGGGGACACGGTCCATCGCACGGGGCGCATCGCCTCGGTGCCGGTGGGCGACGCCATGCTGGGCCGCGTCGTGAACGCGCTCGGCCAGCCGGTGGACGGCAAGGGTCCGATCGCCTCCAGCAAGTACCGCCCGATCGAGGGGCACGCCCCGTCGGTCGTGGAGCGCCAGCCGGTGAACCAGCCGCTGCAGACAGGGCTCAAGGCGATCGACTCGATGATCCCGATCGGCCGCGGCCAGCGCGAGCTCATCATCGGCGACCGGCAGACGGGCAAGACCGTCATCGCGCTCGACACGATCATCAACCAGCACGACGCCGATCCGCCCGTCGCCTGCATCTACGTCGCGATCGGCCAGAAGGAATCCACGGTCGCCCAGGTCGTCCACACGCTCGAGGAGCACGGCGCGATGCGATACACCTGCGTCGTCACGGCGAGCGCGAGCCAGGCCGCGCCGCTCCAGTACATCGCCCCCTACGCGGGCTGCGCCATCGGCGAGGAGTTCCTCTACACGGGACGCCACGCCCTCTGCATCTACGACGACTTGTCGAAGCACGCGCAGTCATACCGGCAGCTGTCGCTCTTGCTTCGCCGCCCGCCGGGGCGCGAGGCGTTCCCGGGCGACGTCTTCTATCTGCACTCACGGCTCCTCGAGCGCGCCGCGAAGCTCTCCGACGAGAAGGGCGGCGGGTCATTGACCGCCCTTCCGGTCATCGAGACCCAGGCGGGCGATGTGTCGGCATACATCCCGACGAACGTCATCTCGATCACGGACGGGCAGATCTTCCTCGAGAACGACCTCTTCTATGCGGGCGTGCGGCCCGCCATCAACGTCGGAATCTCGGTCTCGCGCGTCGGCGGCTCGGCGCAGCTCAAGGCGATGCGCAAGGTCGCCGGCCGGCTCCGTCTCGATCTCGCGCAGTACCGCGAGCTGGCCGCGTTCGCCCAGTTCGGATCCGATCTCGACAAGACGACCCGCGCGCAGCTCGCGCGCGGCGAGCGCACGGTCGAGATCCTGAAGCAGGGCGTCAATACGCCGATGCCGGTGGACAAGCAGGTGATGATCCTCTACGTCGCCGTGAACGGGCACCTGGACGACCTGCCGCTCGATTCGATCCGGACGTTCGAGCAGGAGTTCCATCCGTTCATGGAGAAGGAGTACGCCGAGGTCGGTCACGACATCCGGCAGATCAAGCAGCTCTCCGACGAGACCCAGAAGAAGCTCGACGAGGCGATCCGCGCCTTCAAGGCGCGCTTCATCGCCGAACGCAAGATCACGCCGGTGACGGCGTAGCCAGGGGGAACGCTCGGTGGCTGTCCAGTCGCTCCAGGACATCAGGCGGCGGATCCGCTCGGTTCAGAACACCCAGCAGATCACGCGCGCCATGGAGATGGTGTCGGCGGCGAAGTTGAAGCGCGCGCAGGCACGCGTCAACGCGGCGCGTCCCTACGCGGCGAAGATGGACGAGATGCTCCGAAGCCTGTCGGCGGCCGCGGAGGGGCTGGACCATCCGCTCTTCGAGAAGCGCCCGGTGCGTCGCACCGGCGTTGTGATCATGTCCGGGGACCGCGGCCTCGCCGGCTCGTTCAACGCGAACGTGCTCCGCATGGCCGAGCGGCTCCTGCACGAGCGTCCGCGCGAGGATCTGCGGCTCGTCGTGGTCGGCCGGAAGGCGCTGCAATACCTGACACGCCGCGGCTGGAAGCCGGCGCTCGTCTACACCGATCTGGGTGACGTGCCGGACGCCACGAGGGTGCGCCGGATGACGGAAGAGATCACGGGCCTCTTTCTCTCGGGCGAGGTGGACGAGGTCTTCCTGGTGTTCACGCGATTCATCTCGACGCTGAACCGGCGCGTCGTGACCGAGAAATTCCTGCCGATCGAGGGAGCGGCCTCCGAAGGCGATTCGGCGGGCGATTACATCTTCGAGCCGTCACCCGACGCCATCTTCGGGGCGCTCCTGCCGCGCTACGCGGTGACGCGCCTCCTGGCCGCGCAGGCCGAGTCGCTCGCCTCCGAACACAGTGCGCGCATGGTCGCGATGGGCTCGGCGACGCAGAATGCCGATGAGATGATCAATCAGCTCGTCATCCGCCGCAACCGCGCCCGCCAGGCCGCGATCACCAAGGAGATCGCGGAGCTGGTTGGCGGGGCGGAGGCGCTGAAGTAGCCGTAAACACTGCGCCGAGCGGCGCACGACCGGGACGAGAGGAGCCGGAATGGAAGACGGAAAGAACATCGGACGCGTCGTGCAGGTGATCGGACCGACGGTGGACATCGTGTTCCCGTCCGACAGCCTGCCGCCGATTCTCAGCGCCATCAAGATTGACGACGCCGAGCGCGGCATCCATCTCACCGTGGAGGCGGCGCTCCACATCGGCGACAACATCGTCCGTTGCGTGGCGCTCGCCTCGACCGACGGTCTCGTGCGCGGCATGACGGCGCTGGACACCGGCGGCCCGATCACCGTTCCCGTCGGCGAGCAGACGCTCGGCCGGCTCTGGAACCTTCTCGGCGAGCCGATTGACGGCAAAGGCCCCGTCAAGGATCCCGGCAAGCGCTATCCGATCCACCGCTCGCCTCCGTCTCTCGAGGAGCAGGTGACGAAGGCCTCGGCGCTCGAGACCGGCATCAAGGTGGTGGATCTCCTCGAACCGTACATGCGCGGCGGGAAGGTCGGCCTCTTCGGCGGCGCCGGCGTGGGCAAGACGGTCGTCATCATGGAGCTGATCCGGAACATCGCCACAGAGCACGGCGGCTACTCCGTCTTCGCCGGCGTCGGCGAGCGGACGCGCGAGGGGAACCAGCTCTGGCTCGAGATGAACGAGTCGGGCGTCGTGAACAAGGCCTGCCTCGTCTTCGGCCAGATGAACGAGCCGCCGGGGGCGCGCCTTCGCGTGGGGCTCACGGGCGTGACGATGGCCGAGTACTTCCGCGATGAGGAGAGCCAGGACGTGCTCCTCTTCATTGACAACATCTTCCGCTTCGTCCAGGCCGGCTCCGAGGTGAGCGCGCTCCTCGGGCGCATGCCCTCCGCCGTCGGCTACCAGCCGACGCTCGGCACCGAGATGGGCGAGCTCCAGGAGCGGATCACCTCGACGCGCACCGGCTCCATCACGTCGGTGCAGGCGATCTACGTGCCCGCCGACGACCTCACCGATCCGGCTCCGGCGACGACCTTCGCGCACCTCGATGCGACTACGGTGCTCTCGCGTCAGCTCACGGAGCTGGGGATCTACCCGGCCGTGGATCCGCTCGATTCGACCTCACGCATCCTCGATCCGCTGATCGTCGGCGAGCGGCATTACAACGTCGCGCGGTCCGTGCAGAGGATCTTGCAGAGGTACAAGGATCTCCAGGACATCATCGCCATCCTCGGAATGGACGAGCTTTCGGAGGACGACCGGGTCATCGTGCAGAGAGCGCGGAAGATCCAGCGGTTCCTCTCCCAGCCGTTCTACGTCGCCGAGGTGTTCACGGGAACGCCGGGCCGGTACGTGAAGCTCGAGGACACGATCGAGGGGTTCGAGCAGATCGTCGCCGGGAAGCACGACGAGCTGCCCGAGCAGGCGTTCTACATGACCGGCACGATCGACGAGGTCGTCGATCGCGCGAAGAAGATGCAGTAGGACCGGCCAGGAGGCCTGGACGTGGAGACAGCCGCTTACACGCTGAGCGTTCTCACGCCGGAGCGGCCGGTGTTCGAGAAGGACGTCGTCTCGATCGTCGCGCCGGGGAGCGAGGGGTATCTCGGCATCCTGGCGCACCACGCGCCTCTCATCACCGCGCTCGGTCCGGGCAAGCTGACGGTGACGGACCCGGAAGGAAACGTGGAGATCTATGCCGTCAGCGGCGGCTTCCTCGAGGTCGGCAACAACGAGGCGATCCTCTTGGCCGACACGATCGAGGCCGTTTCGGAGATTGACGTGGAGCGGGCGCGACGCGCGGAAGCGCGGGCTCGCGAGCGACTCAAGGGTCTCCGCACCGATATTGACTACCCCCGCTGCTACAACGCCATGGCCCGCGCGCAGAACAGGCTCCGGATCGCGGAGGCGCTCAGGGTGCACGTGTAGGGGAGGACGGTCGGATGCCGTGCCTGCGCCTCGCAGGCGGCCCCCAGTTTCGCACCCCCTGGAATCGAGAGCCCTAGACCCCGCCTCTTCTCGGGGGGTGTGTGGATTTCGAACGGCTGGTCAGGCAGATCCTCTCGGTTCATGAACACCTCGCGCTTCGGGCGACCAAGGCAGTCAACCTAAGCCTCACGCTACGAAACTGGCTGATCGGCTGTCACATCCAGGAGTACGAACTGCGCGGCGAGGACCGGAGCAAGTGCGGCGAGCGGCTCTTCGAGGTTCTTGCGAACAGGCTTACCGGCTACGGGCTGCCAAACTGCAGTCGGCGCCAGCTTTACCGCTACGTGGACTTCTACAGACTCTATCCACAGATTGTGCGGACGCTGTCGCCACAGTTCAGGCGGCTTCTGCCCGCGACGTCGTCCGGTGAGAAAGTGGGGACACTGTCCCCACAATCAGCGACTCCTGCGATTCCGCGCGATGAGCTCGTTAACTGCTTGTCTTACAGCCACTTCGAGCTCTTGGCCGCGATAGAAGACCCGCTCAAGCGCGCCTTCTACGAAATCGAGGCGGTGCGCGGAACCTGGTCCGTGCGGGAACTCAAACGCCAGATCGCGAGCCTCTACTACGAGCGCTCCGGGCTCTCGCGCAACAAGAAGAAGCTTGCAGGCATGGTCGACGCGAAGGTCGAGCACGCGAAACCGGCGCTTTCAATCCGCGACCCCTACGTGTTCGAGTTCCTGGGCCTCAATGCGAGCGAAGTCATGTCCGAGTCCCGGCTCGAGCACTCGCTCCTGGACAAGCTGAAGACCTTCCTCCTCGAGCTCGGCCGCGGGTTTTGCTTCGAGGCACGGCAGAGGCGCATCCTCATCGGCGATGAGCACTTCTTCGTGGACCTGGTCTTCTACCACCGCATCCTCAAGTGCCATGTCCTGGTTGAACTCAAGAGTGCCGGCTTCACCCACGAGTACCTGGGGCAGCTCAACACCTACCTGAGCTGGTACCGAGCACACGAAATGAGCGCCGGCGACAGTCCACCCGTCGGCATCCTGCTCTGCACCGAGAAAAATCATGCGCTTGTGAAGTACGCTCTGGCCGGAATGAATAGCCGGCTTTTCGTCTCGAGGTACCAGCTCGAGCTGCCGGAGGAGGGCGAAATGCGGGCATTCATCGAGGCGCAGCTCAAGGAGGAGATCCCCGGAAGGCGCCGGAGCAAGGATGGGACATAGCGAGGTGAACCTCCACGCGGGGCACCGAACGCGGTTGCGCAGGCGGTTCGTCGAGGAAGGGCTCGATGCTTTCGAGGATCATCAAGTCCTCGAGCTGTTGCTCTTCTTCGCGATCCCGCGCAAGGACACCAACGAACTTGCCCACCTCCTCCTGCGGCGGTACGGCTCACTGTCGGGAGTGCTCGAAGCCGACCCGGTCGATCTCGCAAGAACCGCGGGCGTGGGCGAGACGGCGGCGACGCTCCTGTCGCTCGCCCCTTCGTTGTCCCGACGCTACGCGGTTGACCGCACGTGCCAGAAACGTCACGCCCTGACCACGACCGAACAGGCCGCTGAGTTCTTGGTCCCCCTCATGGCCGGCAGGACCGAGGAGGTCTTCTACGTGGTCTGCCTCGACACACAGTGCCGGGTGATCGTCCCGGCGCTTGTCGTGGAGGGGCTGCCGGACCGGGCCCACATCGAGCCTCGCCGGGCGGTCGAGGTCGCTCTCCGCCACAAGGCGCACTCGGTCATCCTGGCCCACAATCACCCGACGGGGCAGGCCAAGCCCACGACTGCGGACCACAGAGTCACGCTGATGCTCGTGAGCGCCTTCGGAGCGATCGGAATCACGGTGAGAGACCATCTGGTCGTGGCGGGCGAGGACTGGTATAGCTTCTCTCGCGCCGGCGACCTGCCGGCCGCGAACCTGACGTGGAGCCAGCGCCCATGAAGCTCACGGACGCCCAGAAGCGAGCCATCGCCCACACGAAGGGCAATCTCCAGCTCATCGCGTGCGCGGGATCCGGCAAGACCGAGGTCGTCGCGCGGTTGGTGGCAAACCTCCTCAATCCGACGACCAAGCCGAAAGTCGCCCCGGCCGGCATCATCGCGTTCACATATACGGACAAAGCGGCCGGCGAACTCAAGGAACGTATCGTGACGAGGTGCCACGAGGAGAACGGCAACCTCCCGGGGCTCGCCGAGCTCTACGTCGGGACAATCCACGCGTTCTGCTTGGACCTCCTCAAGACCGAGGTGCCGCGCTTCCTGAAGTTCGAAGTGCTCAATGAGGTCCAGCAGGCGCTCTTTGTAGACCGGCACAGCAAACAGAGCGGGCTCACGACAACGACAGACCTCGCGGGTCAAGCCCTCCGGAGGTACATCGACACCAACCTCTACGTCTCCGCGCTCTCGATCCTCCGTGAGTCCGCACTCAACGACAAGGCGCTTCGCGGCAGCTCGGCCGTCAAGGGGCTCCGCGCCTACAGGACATTGCTCGGCGACAAGGACAACCTCGATTATTCCGCCATCCTCGACGAGGCGGTCCGCGCGCTTCGAGACGATGCCGGCTTGCGCAGTCGGATGCGCGGGCGCGTTCGCTACGTCATTGTCGACGAATACCAGGACGTGAACCCGATCCAGGAGTGCATCGTCAAACTCCTGCATGACCTGGGCGCATACGTCTGTGTCGTGGGGGACGACGACCAGACCATCTATCAGTGGCGCGGCAGTGACGTCGGCAACATCCTCACCTTCGAAAAGCGCTATCCGAAGCCGAAGCGGATCCGGCTGGAGGAGAACTTCCGCTCGAGCCGCGGGATCGTCGAGACGGCGCGCGACTTCATCAGCCAGAATGCCGAGCGCCTGCCCAAGGCGATGAAGCCGACGGATGCACAGCCGTTCGAGGCCGGCGACATCGTGGCTCTCGCGTTCGACGATCCCGACGCGGAAGCGGAGCACATCGTCTCGACCGTCAAGGCACTGCTCGGCGTCGCCCTCAAGGAGGACGACGTCGAGCGCGGCCTCGCGTGGTCCGACATGGCGGTCCTCTTTCGTCTCAAGGCCGAATTCGAGCCGGTGGCTACTGCGTTGCGCAGGGCACGCATTCCATACGTCGTCACAGGCATGAACAATCTGTTCTCGACGCCCGAGGCCGAAGCGGCACGACAGCTCTTCTACTTCATCCGTGGGCGCACCGGCGAGGCGGCCCTTGTCGCGGCCTGGCGCGCTGCCGACCTCGGCGTGTCGAAGCGTGCGATCGCGAAAGCCGTGGCGGGCGCCAAGGGCACGCAGGATTCGCTCGACGAGACGGAGGAGAAACGCTGGAGCTTCTACTCCCTTCAGCGACAGTTCCTCACCTTCCTCGAGGACTTGGAGTTGCGGGAGGAGTCGGTTCCCGACGGACGCGGGGAGGTCGTGCTTTACAACCTCGGCAAATTCAGCCAACTCATCTCGGACTTCGAGACGATCCACTACCACTCGAAGCCTGCGGAGAAGTACGAGGCGTTCTGCGGCTTCCTGGAGCACCGCGCAGAGAGCGCGTACCCCGAGGGATGGCAAGACAGTCAGTACGCGAACCCGGACGCGGTGCGGCTCATGACGATTCACCAGGCCAAGGGGATGCAGTGGCCGGTGGTGTTCATCCCTGCGCTGGTTCGGAACCGCTTCCCTTGCCGCAAGCGGGGTGGCAAGAGCGTCTGGCACGTCCTGCCGAAGGCCAGCGTCGTGGGCCAGGTCCGGTACGAGGGTTCGATCGAGGACGAGCGGCGGCTTTTCTACGTGGCCATGACGCGGGCGCAGAAGTTCCTGCACATGACCTGGGCGCCGGTGCCCGGCAACACGCAGGCACAGCGAGTCTCGGAGTTCTGGGATGACGTTCTCAAGCCGAAGTCGGTGAGACGGCGGGTGCCGGACTACTCCAAACGCAAGAGACTGCCGCCGTCTCCGCGCGCCAGCGTGGCGAACGTCGCGCTCTCGTTCTCGGACCTCAAGTACTTCTTCGAATGCCCGTATCAGTTCAAGCTGCGCATCTTGTACGGCTTCAACGCACCCATCCACGAGGCGCTCGGGTACGGGAAGTCGCTGCACGACATCCTGCACGAGGTCCATTCGCGCGCCATCCGCGGGGACGTGGCCGGCATGGCAGAGGTCCCACGCCTGATTGACACGCACCTTCACACGCCGTACGCGTACCCTGCATTGCGCGACAAGCTCGAAGAGTCGGCGCGGCGGATCGTCTCCGACTACCTGCGGGACAACAAGGAGCTCTTCGACAAGATCGAGTTCTCCGAGAAGGGGATCGAGATCAACCTGGGCGACGGCATCACGGTCAACGGGCGCATTGACCTGGTGAGGCGCATCGACACGGACGAGACCACCATCGTGGACCTCAAGTCGAACGACAGGACTCAGTCCGAAGAGGTCACCGAGGCGCAGCTCCACATCTACGCCCTCGGCTACAAGGAGCTGACCGGCAGGAACGCGGACTACGTCGAGATCTACGACCTCGACGGCCGCAAGAGAAAGCCGCGGTCGGTGGACGACGACTTCATCGAGGATGTGAAGAAGGGCGTCCGGGAGGCGGCCGATGCTCTGAGGCACGGCGCCCTCGATAGGAAACCCGGTGAGAAGAAGTGCGCGAGCTGCGACTACGGGAGAATGTGCAGTGCGGGCGCCAAGGCGAGCCGAGGAATGGAGCCATGAATCTCAAACAGGCCATCCTGTCTGTCATGGGGCGAGATGCGCTCAAGGCGGCCGTCGAGCAATTCGAAATCGCGCGCGTGGATCGCCGCAACGTCGTGGAGATGCGCGCGCGGTTATCTCGCGCTCGCCGTGCGACGCCTGAAGCACTCGTCGAGCATCTCAGCGAGAGCGATGTGAAGGCGGTCTGCGAGATCGTCGGTCTTTCCATCAAGGGACGTCGAACTGCTCTCATCGAGGCCCTGCTTCAGTCCGTTTCAACAGAACCGCCGACGCCCAGACGCCGGCGTTCCGAAGCCGTCGCAGAAGGCGAGCCCGTGCGCTGGATACGTCCCGAGGAGGCAAAGATGAGCGAGCAGCCGACAGACAAGCCCAATGTGCAGGTACCGCGGGAACCGGGGCGGCCGTTCGAGATCACCCGCACAGAGCTTGTCTGGCCCGGCAAGTACGACGAACGCGGCAACCTCGTCGAGCCGCCGCGCGTAACGCTCCCGTTCCAGGTCATCGAGGTGATCGAGGAGGGCCGCACCTCGCGCGAGGGGTTGCTCGACGCCCAGATGGGCCTGTTCGGCGAGAAGCCCAAGGGACCGGCGGAGGACGGCTGGCGGAACAAGCTCATCTGGGGCGACAACCTGCTTGTCGAGGCGTCCTTGTTGAGGGATTTCGCAGGGAAGATTGATTTGATCTACATTGATCCGCCGTTTGCGACGGGGGCGGATTTCTCGGTGACAAGCCAGATCGGCGAGGGTGGGGAAGAAGTCACGAAGGCCAATTCCTCCATCGAGGAGAAGGCGTATCGCGACACCTGGGCAAGAGGATACGCTTCGTTCTTCGACATGCTGCGTTCACGGCTTCTTCTGATGAGGGATCTCCTCGCGGCCCACGGCGCTCTCTTCGTGCACCTTGACTCCAACACATCCCATTTCATTCGTCTTCTTCTAGACGAACTCTTCGGCGACCAAGCTTTCTGCAATAACATCATCTGGAGTTACAAGCGGTGGCCGGGCAAGCAGAGGACATTCCAGAGAATGCACGACGACATTCTCTTCGCCCGCAAGAACCCGTGGGACTCGAACGTGAGATTCAATGCCGAGTATGAGAAACCTTCAGATAGCTACCTGAAGCGGTTCGGGGGCAAGACTCAGGTGTTGGACCCGGAGACGAAGACACGAAAGATCACGATCGACGAGCCAACAAAGGGACTTCCTCTGCGAGACGTGTGGGACATTTCAATCATCGCTGGCGTCGGTGCCGAGAGAACTGGATACCCTACGCAGAAACCCGAAGCGTTGCTTGAACGAATCATCAGGACGAGCAGTAACCCCGGCGACGTTGTCGCCGACTTCTTCTGCGGCTCCGGCACCACCCTCGCCGTCGCAGAGAAGCTCGGCCGCCGCTGGATTGGCTGCGACCTCGGCCGCTTCGCCATCCACACGACCCGCAAGCGCCTACTCGACCTCCGTGTGAAAGACTCCGGCTCCGGCGAGGAGCGCGGTTGCCGGCCGTTTGAGGTCCTCAACCTCGGCCGGTACGAACGCAAGTACTGGCAAGGGATCACCTTCGGCAACGAACCCAGGTCCGATGAGGAGGCCGCGCTTACAGCCTACGTGCGCTTCATCCTCGACCTCTACAAGGCGCAGCCGATCCACGGTACGCACGTCCACGGCAAGAAGGGCGGCGCCTTTGTCCACGTCGGCGCGGTGGATGCGCCGGTGACGATCTCGCAGATCGAGGACGCTTCGGCCGAGGCCCAGCGCCTCGGCGGCAAGGAACTGCACGTCCTCGGCTGGGAGTTCGAGATGGGCATCCACGACCCGATCACGCAGTACGTCCGCGCCCAGCACGGCATTACCGTGCGCCTGGTCTCCATCCCTCGCGAGGTCATGGAGCGGCGGGCCGTGGAGGCCGGCGACGTCCAGTTCTTCGACCTCGCCTATCTCGAGGTCGAGGTGAAGCCCGAGAAGGGCGGCAAGAAGGACCGCTCGGTCAAAGTGGTGCTCAAGGACTTCGTCATCCCGTCCACCGACCTCATCCCCGAGGAAGTCCGCGCCAAGATCCGCAAGTGGTCCGACTACATCGACTACTGGGCCGTGGACTGGGACTTCCGGAACGACACCTTCGTCAACCAGTGGCAGACCTACCGCACTCGGCAGGACCGCACGCTCGCGCTGGAGACGCCCGCGCACAGCTACGACAAGCCGGGGATCTACCGGATCCTGGTCAAGGTCGTGGACATCTTCGGAAACGACACGAGCCACCTCGTCCGCTGGGAGGTCAGGTAGACCATGAGCAAACAGGGCCCGGCTGACAGGACCAACATCCTCGCAATCGACCTGCCCGAAATCGCCGAGCGAAACCCGTATACCGTTCCTCGCAGCCACCTGATCAAGACCGGCGCCGAAACGTGGGCCGAAACCAAGGGCCGCCGGCCGTCGAAGACCCTGATGGCCAATCGCATCCGCGAGGCCGTGGATATCTGGCGGGCCGGCGGCTACAAGGGCTCCTCAGACACTTCATTGAGGCTGCTCCAGTACTGGTTCGAGGAGACCCACTTCCTGCGCGACGGAACGGCCTTCCGCTACTTCTTCTGCCAGCGTGAGGCGATCGAGACCATCATCTATCTCTACGAGATCCGAGGCTTCCGCGACTGCTTCAAGCTCATCTCCGAGTACTTCGAGGAGCCCGAGGGCACCCAGCTCGAGCTGGGCGTGACCACAAGAGGCCAGCGGAAGATCCGCCGCTACATCCAGGAGATCGCCAAGGAAGCCGAGCAGGATCTGCCTCGCGAGGGCCTCTCCCGTTTCGCGGTGAAGATGGCGACCGGGTCCGGCAAGACGGTGGTCATGGCGCTCGCCATGGTTTGGTCGTACCTCCACCGCCGGTTCGAGAGTGGCTCCGATCTCGCGGACAACTTCCTCGTCATCGCCCCGAATGTGATCGTCTTCGAGCGCCTGAAGGTGGATCTCGAGGGCGGTCGCATCTTCCGCAATCTCCCGCTCGTTCCGCCGGAGTGGAGCGGCGAATATCAGGTGGACGTCATTCTCCGCGGCGAGGCGAAGATGCCGAAAGCCTCCGGCAACATCTTCGTCACCAACATCCAGCAGATCTACGAACGCGAGACGGTGGATGAGGAGCCGATCAACCCCGTCGCTGCCCTTCTCGGGAATGAGCCGCCGGCAAAGATTCATGCTTCTGTGCCGATGCTCGACCGCGTTCGCACGCTCCGGAACGTCATGGTGCTCAACGACGAGGCGCACCACGTCTGGGACGACTCGCTGCGCTGGAACGAGACGCTGCTCGAGCTGGATGACCACTTCAAGCACGAGGACGCGGGCGGTCTGGTCGCCTGGCTCGACTTCAGCGCGACGCCCAAGAACCAGAACGGGACCTTCTACCCGTGGATCGTCGTGGACTACCCGCTCGCCCAGGCCGTGGAGGACCGGATCGTCAAGACCCCGCTGATCGTCCACCAGACCGACAAGAAAGACCCGGTCAAGTACGTGCACGAGGAGGCCGGTGACACATACAACGAGTGGATCGCCATCGCGGTGGCTCGTTGGCGGGACCACGTGAAGGACTATGGCGTCGTCGGCGAGAGACCAATCCTCTTTGTGATGGCGGAAACGACTCAGGACGCCGACAGCATCGCTGCCCGTCTGGAGCGCGAGGCTGACCTCAAGGGCCGCGTGCTGATCATCCACACGGACCGGTTGGGCGACGTCAGCAAGAAGGAAGAGGACAAGGTCCGGCAGGCGGCGCGAGAAATCGACCGCGGACGGAGTAAGTACCGAGCGGTCGTATCCGTGCTCATGCTTCGGGAGGGGTGGGATGTCCGCAACGTAAGCGTGATCCTCGGGCTGCGGCCTTTCTCGGCCAAGGCGAACATCCTCCCCGAGCAGGCGATCGGACGCGGCCTACGCCTCATGCGGAAGATCCCGATGGGGAACGTGCAAATCCTCGAACTGATCGGCACTCACGCCTTCGAGGATTTCGTCCGCGAGCTGGAGAAGGAAGGCCTCGGCATCGGGACCGTCCGCACCCCGCCCAACCCCGGCAAGCGCGTCTACGCCGTCGAGGAGCGACGGGAAATGGACATCGACATCCCGCGGACCACGGCGCTCTTCGAGCGCGAGTTCAAGAACGTTGAGAAGCTGGATCCGCTGACCTTCGGTCCCCTCACCTCCGAGGAGAGCCTGAGCGCAGAGCAGAAGCAGCGTATCGAACTCATCCACGGCACCGTGGACGTGACCGTCCACTCAGACGAGGTGGAGTTCAACGAAGAAAATGTCCCCCCGTCGGAGAACCTGCTCTCGTCCCTCACGAACCGGGTCATGAAACGTGCGCGCGTCACGGGTCTCTTCCCGCAGCTCTACCCGATGGTGCGCACGTACGTGCGCGAGCGCTGCTTCGGCGGCCGGGTCGAACTCGACGAGATCGCGGTGCGCAGAGCGCTCAACGACAGCGCCCTCATGGACGGCATCGCATCCCTGTTCTCGCGCCGGATCGGCGCACTGACGGCTGAGAAGCGGGACGTGAAAGTCGTTGGCGACCCCTGGCGGCTGTCGGAGACGCGGGAGTTCTCCTGGCGCCGGCACTTCACGGTGGCCGACAGGACCATCTTCAACGTGGTGGCGTGCTACAACGCCTTCGAAGCCGCGTTCGCTCACTGTGTGGACACAGCGTCGGATGTTGTGAAGTTCGCCAAGCTGTGCGAGCACTTCACGGGCTTCCACGTGCAGTACTTGAAGTCGAGCGGCGCGCTCGGCACGTACTACCCCGACTTCGTTCTCGTGCAGATGAGAGGCAAGAAGCTGCACCACTGGATCATCGAGACGAAGGGGCAGGAGGATGTCGAGGTCGCCGCCAAGGACGAGCAGATGAAACGCTGGTGCGCCGAAGTCACCGCGGAGACCGGTACGCCCTGGAGTTACGCCAAGGTCCCGTACCGGTTGTTCCATGGAAGGCGCTTCGAGAGCTTCGACGACCTGCTGAAGGCTCTCGTCGCCGCGAGGGAGCAACTCGTGCTCCGAGTCGAGACCGTGGGCGACTGACCCGGGGAAGCCCTCTTACCGCCGGACAGAGGCGGCCTTCAGAGATACTTCGCAGTGCGTGATCTGTTGATCCTCTTGAGATTTCCTTACGGGTGCCGGGATCGCCTTCTATTCGGGACCAATTCCGTGCTATTAGTGATCGTCGGTCGTTTTCGATTTCACGTCCGACCCACTTCCGCCATCCGTCTTTTCCGGGCACCGCACTGGGAGGCGATGCATGTTCGTGATGATGAACAGGATGTCCGTCCCCGAAGAACACCGCGCCCGTTTCGAGGAGATGTTTCGCACGCGGGCGCGAGCCGTGGATCGCCGGCCTGGATTCATCCGTGCGGAGATCCTCAAGCCGTCGCATGGCAACGAATACATCGTGATGACCCACTGGGAATCGGAACAGGCGTTCTCCGAATGGGTGCACAGCAGCGAGTACGCCGAGGGACACAAGCGCGCAGGGGAGTTCAAGGGCGACGACGGAGAGAGCGCCCTGACATCGAAGGTCGAGACCTTTGAGATCCTCGCCACATGATCTCTTGCGCCCCGAGCCGGCGAACGGCGCCGTGAACCCCCGCCCCGCCGGCTGGATGGGAAGAGCGTTTCGGATCCTGAGGCAGTTCCGGGCCGATCTGCGAGAACCGCTGCCGGGCACATCGGGACTCGGCCGCGGCGCGCGGCTGAGGGCGCGGTTCGAGCATCTCCTCCGCCGTTACGGATGGAAGATCCTGATCGCGATCTTCTTCTACTACCTCATCCGCGACACGATTCTCTACCTGATCATCCCGTTCCTGGTGGCGAAGCAGCTCCTCCGCTGAGCGGCCCCTAACTCCCGATGACTGCCGGGCCGCCCCTCGTGGCGCGCAGCGTGACCTTCTTGTTGATCGTGATGTTCTGCGCATACGTGCCGGGGCGCAGCAGCACGATGTCGCCGCCGGCGGCGTTCGCCGAGCCGATTCCCTGGCTCGGCCAGAAGAACGGGCTCGCGCTCGAGCCAGACCCGAAGATCGAGCCGGCGGTGGACACGAACCACGTCTGTCCGCTCCGCACGGCCGCCCGCACGCCGTTCGCGGCGTCGGTCCAGCGGTCGAGTTGATCCTCGGTCTGCCGGTACATGAACGTCTGGCCGTACGGCTGGTCGGGATGGAGATACCCCATGAGGTTCCAGTAGATGTCGTCAATCGCCATCGCGTCCTGCCACCCCAGCGTCGAGTAGGGCACGCCGAAGTGGAAGTCGGACAGGTCGTCCTGATCGAAGCACGGCCCGTCCGGGAGCGTGTCGCCGAGCCCGTCGCCGTCGAGGATGCAGGTGGAGGGGTTGCAGCACGGCATGACCGATCCGTTCGGATGCGGCAGGTTGAAGTAGTGGCCGATCTCGTGCGCGAATGTGGATCCGGCGAACGCATGGATGTAGTCAGGCTCGAAGACCCGCGACCCGACGATCACGATGTGATTCGAGCGCGGGTCGGGCGGCGGGAACGACGCGACCGCGCCGTCGCCCTTGCCCTGGTTGATGTAGATGTTGACCGCGTTCGTCCTCCAGACGAAGGCGGGATTGCCCATCGCCTCCGTCTCCATCGTCAGCATGTCGCCGGAGCCGTCCGGGAACGTCGCTCCGTACCAGTAGCTCGGATTGGACTGGAGGCAGCCGAATGGGCACGCCGACCCGATGTCCACGATCTCATCGAGCACGAACCGGTAGCCGCGCCAGTACGTGACGAGAAGCGAATCGTTCGCGGTCGTGAACATCGAGTCAATGTGGGCATCGGTGAGAAGCTGCGGACCGCCGTCGTCAATCGGCGGCCGTGTCTGGAACACCGGATGCCGGATCACCTTGATCGAGAAGTGGACGTCAATGTATGGCGACGCCGCCGCCGGCGCTGTCACCATTGCGATTGCGGCGAGGAGTGCGCCCGCCGCAAGAGCGCTCGAGAACCTCATCGGCCGCCACATCACTGCAGCCCCACGAGCACGAGGACCAAGCCCTCGCCCTTGGCCAGCGAGCCCATCGCCTTTCCGAGGATCGCGCCCTGCGCGCGCGCCGGGTCGCTGACGCGCATCGCGCAGCCGGGCACGCTGGACGTCGTCAGCAAATCCCCCGGCTCGATCGGGCCGTTCACGGCGCTGGCGCGGCAGTACACGCGGCCGGTCAGCGCGACCGGCATCGAACCGTCGGCGATCGTGCCTTCCTGGCCCATGAGCATCCCCGTCTTCACGCCGCCCGCGCCGCTGATGATGCCCGCGACTCGGTGGTCGTACGGCTCGCGGCTCTCGACGAGCCTCCCCTCGTGCGTCTTGTCAATGCTGACGACCGTGCCGGGCTCGACCGGTCTTCCCTCATCGTGGACGTCGAACTTCTCCGAGAGGTCCGCGCCGCCGAGGATCTCGAGGACCTTGGTGTGGGTCACGCCGTTGTTGTCCACCCAGAACTTCCAATCGGATCCGCTCGTGGCGACGATGTAATTGCCGGTTCCGTGATGCTCCACCCAGAGCACCTCGCCCGAGCTGTCGTTCTGGAAGTGCGCGGTGGCGAAGTCGCTGCTGTTGTGCATGTAGGTGCTCATGCCGTGCACGGGCTCGGTGTTCTCGACACGCAAAGTGGCGTTCGTGCGCGTCTGGCCCTTCCCGAGGAGATAGGCCGCGGGACCCACGCCGAGATTCTCGGCGTGCAGCCCCTTCGCGTAACCGTAGGCGTAGAGGCCGGTGGAATTGGCGCCCTCGCCCGAGATGTAGGCCCCAGTGGCGGTGCCGCGCGCGAGGACGCCGGTGCCGGACGGGCTGCCGGTCGCGCGTCCCTCGACGCCGATTGTGAATCCGCTCGGACCGGTCGCTTCACCGAGGACCCCGGCGGAATTGAAGGCCGTGCTCATGTTACGGCCGTGCACGGCGTAGTTGAGCTGCGTCCCCTGGGCATCGAAGATCGCTGCGCCGCCGCCGCCCGAATTCGTGAAGTGGAGGAGATAATCCGCGCTGCCGACCTCCTGGAAATGCGGCAGGCTCAGCCCGATGCTGAACGGGGTCGGCGCGAGTCGCTGCCGCGGTAGCGTGGTGTACGCGCCGGATGAGGCGCCCTGGCGCACTTCCACCTGGAGCCAGCGCTCCTCTCCCTGGAACGGCCCGTAGTCGAAGTCCAGATCGGCCGTGAAGATCCCGTCCGTGACGCTCAGATCGTTGACCACGACGGTCGTTGACACCTGCGTGCCGCCCCCGGCCATATCGAACAGCGCGAAGCGGAAGTCGTACGGGCCGGACGCGCTCACACCGGTGTCCTTGAGGCTGCCCTGGTACGTGAACGCGTAGCCCACTGTCGCTGCGGCGCTCACGGAAACCGAGACGGAAACGGCGACGGCGGCCAGAACGAAGATCAGAACGGCGATGGAGCCGGTGCGCAACATGTTGATCGCTCCCTTCCATGGGCGGTGGGTTCTCGGCATCGGAGCAGTCCGGAGGGCTCGCGCCCGTTCAGTGATCGTGTTCATCGCACCACCACGACCTTCTGCGTGCTGCTGTGGGCGCCGACGCGGATCCGGACGAAGTAGAGTCCGGCACTCACGCGCTTGCCGGCGTCGTCCCGTCCATCCCAGATGACGGTGTTGTGACCGGCGGGCAGAGCGCGATCCACGAGGTCTCTCACAAGCGCGCCGTTCAGGTCGTAGATCTCGACCGATGCGTCACTCGTCGCGGGGACGTCCAGGCGAAGCTGTGTTCCGCGAAACGCCGGGTTGGGAGCCGCAGGGTAGACGCGCAGGACTGACGGCGGGGCGGCCGACACGAATGGAAGTGAATCGCCCTCAACGCTAACGACGCCGCCCGCGCCGCCTGTCCAGAATCCGCCCAGCAAGTTGAATTGACCTGCGGTCAGCGAGCCGGCATCCGGTTGGCCGATCGTTCCGCCGAGGATGAAGCTCCCGGCCGAGACGAAGCTCGCGCCGCCGCCATCTATCGTGCTCGTCCCGGCCTCCAGGCCTTGGGCCTCAGCGGATCCGGCCGAGGCGATCGCCAGCGCGACCGCAGCCGCCACCGCCTTCAATCCAAGTGAGTGCATGATTCATGTCCTCCGTCGTGTCGCGTTGACCGGATCCGCGTCCGGAAGGCGGGCTCCTGCCGGTGTCATCTCTACTCTGTGAACGCAAACCCGGAGCGTCAGGGGACACCGGCGTGCCCCTCACCGGAGAGTGGCCGAAGCGGGATCCGGGCACATCGGGCGGAACTCGCTCCGGCTTAGGGCTTTACATCCTCCGTGCGCGGCGGGAGAATCATCGCGTCGGATCCCGAACTCCCTTGGTCCAAACCCAATGAACGATTCCTCCGCTCGCCCGCCCGCGCCCGCCGAGATCACCCGGCTGCTTCTCTCTTTCCGCCTCGGAGAGCCGGACGCAGGCGAGAAGCTCTTCCCGCTCATCTACGACGAACTCCGCGCGATGGCCCGCCGGCGGCTCGGATCGCGTTCCCCAGGGCAGACCCTCGATACCGTTGGGCTGGTGCACGAGGCGTACATCCGGCTCTTCGATCAAACTCGGCTCGAATGGCAGGACCGCAAGCACTTCTATTCCGTGATCGCCATGGCGATGCGGCAGATCGTCGTGGACCACGCGCGGCGGCGGCTCGCGAAGAAGCGCGGCGGCGGGCAGATGCCGATGGACATAGACATCGCCGATCCGGCCACGGACGAGCGTGCCGAGGAGGTCTTGGCTGTGCATGAGGCGCTCGATGATCTGAAAGCGCTGGACGAGCGGCTTGCAAGACTAGTGGAGTTGCGGTTCTTCGCGGGGTTTTCCGTCGAGGAGATCGCGGAGATGCTCGAGGTGAGTCCGCGCACGGTGAAGAGGGACTGGCGCAAGGCGCGTGCCCTCCTCTATGAAGCGCTTCGCCAATCGCCCGAGCCCTGAGGCTCTCGATGGCCCGGCGAGGGCCGTTTCCGCGTTCTCCCTTTATGTGGTGTCACGTCCACCGAGTGAAACACGATGCCCACGCTTCGCCTGAGTGATCTGAGCGGTGACCGCTGGCAGCGCGTCCAGACCATCCTGGACGAGGCGCTCGAGATGCCGGCAGGTCAGGTCGCGGCGTTCGTGGAGAGAGCTTGTGGGGGAGACGGAGAGCTTCGCACTGCCATCGAGACCCTTCTCCGGGCGGACGCGGAAGCGGCGGGCTTTCTCGAGGAGCCTGCGCTCGAGGGTGCGCCCGGACTCATGATGGAAGACTCCGAGAGTCCATCGGAGCACTCGATGGCCGGGCGCCGCATCGGACCGTGGCATGTCCTCTCGGAGATCGGGCGCGGAGGGATGGGCGCGGTCTACCTCGCCGAACGCGCGGACGCGGGCTTCGAGCAGCGGGCGGCCCTCAAGCTCATCAAGCGCGGACTCGACACGGACGACATCCTGAGGCGCTTCGTCCGCGAGCGCCGCATCCTCGCGCGCCTCGAGCACAAGCACATCGGGCGCCTCGTGGACGGCGGCGTGACCGACGACGGGCTTCCCTGGTTCGCGATGGAGTACGTCGAGGGGAAGCCGATCACCGACTGGTGCGAAGCCGGCCAGGCGGATCTTCGGGAGAGGCTTCGACTCTTCCGGGCCGTGTGCGCGGCGGTTCAGTACGCACACCGGAGCCTCGTGGTGCACCGGGACCTCAAGCCGTCGAACATCTTCGTCACTGCCGATGGCGAAGTGAAGCTGCTGGACTTCGGCATCGCGCGGCTCCTCGACGATGAACGATCCGAAGGCGGGGCGACCCTCACGCAGATCGGCCGCCGACTGTTGACCCCGCAGTACGCGGCCCCCGAGCAGATCCTCGGGGAGGACGCGACCACGGCAACGGACATCTACGGTCTCGGCGCCGTGTTGTACGAATTGCTCTCGGGCGCCTGTCCGTATGAGCGGGCCGGGCTCACGCTCGAGCAACTTCGGCGAAGCGCTGAGATCGATGAACCGGCGAAGCCGAGCGCGCGCACGACGCGGTGGCGGCACCTTCTCCGCGGGGACCTCGACAACATCGTCCTCATGGCCCTTCGCAAGGAACCGCTGCGCCGCTACCCGTCGGTCGAGGCGTTCCTGTCGGATCTCGAGCGATACGAGAAAGGGCTTCCGGTCCACGCGACCCCGCCGAGTGTGCGCTACCGGGCCGCGAAGTTCGCGCGCCGGAACCGCGTGGCCGTCGCCGCGGTCGGGCTCATCGCGCTGACGGTCCT
>JAGVPR010000403.1 GCA_020052115.1 Candidatus Eiseniibacteriota bacterium | reverse complement strand
GATGCGGAAGCGGGCGCCGGCCTCGGGAAGAACGCTCGGCTTGGGAAGACGTGCCATGCCGATGACGGAACCGAGCATCGCGAAGCCCGCGGCCCAGAGGCCCGCGAGCCCAAGGAAGTCGCGCCGCGCGAGCGGCTCGGGTTCTAGGCGGTGAGACATGTCGGGATCTCCTCGAAGCGGAAACGCTCCATCGTGATGGCGCCGGTCGGGCAGCGCGCCGCGCAGAGCCCGCAGCGGATGCAGATCGTCTCGTCCTTGAGGATCGCGGAGGCCGCTTCGGGCGGGATGCCGCCCAGCTGCAGATCCACGATCTCCGCGAACCGCCCCTCGCCCGTGACGCGGTCCACGGACGCGATGCGAAGGCAAAGCTCGGGACAGACGTCCACGCAGCCCCCGCAGAGGATGCACTTGTCGCCGTCGAAGATCGTGTTGACGCCGCAGTCGAGGCAGCGGCTCGCCTCGGAGCGAGCCTGCGCCTCCGTGTAGCCGGACTCGACGATCACGCCGTGGGAGCGTAGCCGCTCGGCGACCGGCGCCGTCGACATCGGCACCCTGCGCTTCGTCTCGTAGCCGTCTTCGCGCTCGTAGTCGGCGATCGCGAGGTGAAGCTCTACGTCCTTATGCGAGAGCCCGCGGCCGGTGACCTGCTCGTACACTGCGCGCGCCACCTTCTTCCCGGAAGCGACAGCATGGATGAGGAGCTTCGGGCCGTAGGCCAGGTCTCCGGAGACGAAGACATCGGGCGCGTTCGTCCGGCCGGTTTCGGGATCGCATGCGAGGAATCCGCGACCGGTCACCTCGAGCCTGTCGCGTTCCGCGTCCACAAACCCGAGATCCACTCCCTGGCCGATGCTGAGGAGCACGGTGTCGCAGGCGATCGCCTCACGGGCCGAGTCGTCGAAGAGCGGAGCGAAGCGGCGGTTCTCATCGTAGACGCGGAGGCACTTGCGAAAGACTATGCCCGTGACGTGTCCCGTGGCGCTCTTCATGATCTCCACGGGGCCGAGGCTGTTTCGGCGGATGATGCCCTCCTCGTCGCCCTCGAGGATTTCGACGTCGTCGGCCGGCATCTCATCCAAGGACTCGAGGGAGCAGAGGTGCACGGAGCGCACGCCGCTCTCGCGAAGCGCCGTGCGTGCCGCGTCAACGGAGATCTGGCGCAGCACCGTGCGGCCGACATCGTAGGCGACGTTGCCCCCTCCGATGACGACAACTCGATCGCCGAGGCGCGGGGCCTGTCCCAGCGAGACATCTCGTAGGAACTCGACGCCGCCGAGCACACCGGCGGCGTCCGCGCCCGGGATCGGGAGCATGCGCGAGCGCTTGGCGCCCACCGCGATGATCACGGCGTCGTGACGGTGACGCAACTCTGCCAGCGTCAGGTCCTTTCCGATCTCGCAGTTGGTGGCCGCGGCGACCCCCATCTCGAGGATCACATCCACTTCGGCGCGGATCAGATCGCGCGGCAGCCGGTACTCCGGAACGCCGACAGAGAGCATGCCGGCGAGCACGGGCTCCATCTCGTAGATCGTGACGCGGAAGCCGAGCAGCGCGAGATCGTGTGCGGCCGCGAGGCCCGCGGGGCCGCTCCCGATGATGCCGACCGACCGGCCCTCGACGAGCGGGATGTCGTGGCTGAGGAGCGATTGCAGGAGCGGGAGCAGTTCTTCGCCGTCCCGGCAGGGCGGGTCGGGGTGGCGCCGCGCCGCGTCCTTCAGAAACTCGATCAGGCCGCGACCGCCGTCCGCCCGCGCTTCGGGCCCGAAGCGGTCGCAGACGAAGCGCTTCAGCGCGCGGATGGCGATCGGTTTGTCGAGGTCGCCACGGCGACAGGCGGGTTCGCACGGTGCGCCGCAGATGCGCCCGCAGACCGAGGCGAGCGGATTCGGCCCGCGGGCGATGAGGTAGGCGAGTTCGTCGTCGCCGGCGGCGACGGCTCGAACGTAACCGCGCGCGTCGGTGTGGACCGGGCAGGCGGCCTGGCACTTGATCTGTTCCTTCCAGTATCCGAAGTCCGGGACGCGGGCTGCGATCGTCTCGATGCCCGCGGTCACGGAAGCGCCGTCCACGATCGCCTCAGGTCCTCGCCGGGCCTGCTCCCGATGCTGCGGAGCGGCGCGGCGAAGAGGTTCGGATGTGAGGCGGCTGTCGGCGAGGAAAGCCGCCCGGGCGCGCGGCGGCCGAGATGTCCGCTATCGTCCTCGTTTCGAGGATGCGGAGCATTGTGTCTTGCGACTCAATCCACTCCGCGTGGACGGGGCAGGCAGCTTCATGGTTGCACACCGACTGCCCCAGGAGGCATGAGCGGCGCTCGCTCATGTGGTCGAACGGGTCCACGACGTCAAGAAGCGTGATCGCGTTCGCGGTCCGCGCGAGGCGAAACCCGCCCGCCTTTCCACGCTGGCTCAAGAGGATGCCCGCGCCCGTGAGGGTACGGAGGATCTTCGTCAGGAACTGCGGCGGCAGTGTGAGATCGCTGGCGATCTCGCGATTGAGAGTCCATTCGTTGGGACCCTTCGCTGCCATGTACGTGAGAGCGCGGAGCGCGTATGAAGCGCTGCGAGAAATCATATGTGGAGTTTCGGTACCGGTTATCCACAAGTCAACAGGAAAAATAGAAGCGAATGTCTAACTTAGGTTATCTCGTTGCGGCGCAATACTATTGAATGAAGAGTACCGCGCCGCCCGAGACGGCGAGCAGCGCTCCCGCGAGGCCCCGCCCCGACGGCTTGTCGCGGTACACGATCCATGCGGGAAGCAGCACGGTGATCGGCCCCGTGCCGATGAGGGCCATCGCTACGCCAGCGTCGGCGTAGTGGAAGGCCGCGAGTGAAGACCACATGCCGAGAAACGGTCCGAGCACGACGGCGCCGAGGATGAACTTCGCCGCACGTCCGTCGAGGAGACGGCGCGACTCGCGGGTCAACTGTCCACGCCAGGCGACGAACATCCACATCGTGATCGTCCCGACGACCATCCGCACGAAGGCGGCGGGAAGCGGTTGGATCGTCTCCATGCCGAGCTTGGTGATCGTGGCGCCGACCCCTTGACAGACGCCGCCGAGTATCGCGGCGATGACCCCGCGCCTCTGGATGCTCTTGGGTTCGTCCTGGAACGGGCCGCCGCCTCCATCGCCCCCCGATTGCGCGAGCGTCACGCCCCCGAGGATCATCACCATGCCTGCGATGGCTGCCGGACCGAGTTTCTCTCCGAGGATGATCCAGGCGGTCACGGCGGTGAACACCGGCGCGCCTGCGAACATCAGCATGCTGCGGCGGGGGCCGATGGTCTGGAAGGCGTAGAAGAGGAGCGAGTCGCCGAGCGTGAGACCGATCACGGCACTCAAGGCGAGCCACCCGATGTGCGTGGCATCGGCGGCCGGCCAGAAGCGGCCCGAGGTGATGAGGTAGGTCGTCCCGAGGAGCAGCGCCCCGAGCGGCAACCGCGCGATGTTCACCGCAGTGGATCCCGCGCGCCGGGTCGCCGATGTGAAGAGGACCGAACCCCACGACCACGAGAGGGACGTGAACACCGCCATCGTCTCGCCGAAGTGCGATCTGAAGAACTCGGGCCCGCCGGTCATGATGGAAGGAACGGTAGCACGGAGGCGTCTCGAGGATCGCCTCTGCCGCGGCGACGAGCCGGTCGGCGTCCGGGCGCTCCACGGGAGCGCCCGGATCGCACATGACGGAGCCCCGGAATCGGTGCTAAGATAGTTGGCGCGAATGCGGGGCCTGTTGGCGGACGCGGCGCTGCGGCCGGAATCGTGGATGCGGCCGCCGCCCGTCACTGCGGTGACCACGGGCTGCCGCATTCCACGGGACGCAAACCCCGCCCATGCGTACTCGTTGCCCGAGAGGCGTGCAGTCAAGCCTCGTGGGCCCGGATCCGACTTAGCCGAGTGCTCGGCACGCTCGTTGCTCGAGCGCAGGAACGAGGATCGCGTGCTTTCTGGAACGCTCGTCTCGCGGCGGGGTCCTTCGATGATCAACATCCCAGTTGGCGGCCATTCAAGGCACTTTCGCTCGGCCGTCGCCGATTTGAGGGCGATCTGTGTCCGTTGCGCCTTCTCGCGTGAACGGTGCGACGAGGTGTTGACCGCCGTCCACGAAGCCCTCTCGAACGCCGTCGAGCACGGCTCCCGAGACCGCCGCACAGGCTCGATCCGCATGATCTCGAGAATCGAACAGGGTGCGGTTCTGGTGGACATCCAGGATCCCGGAGTGGGACCGGTGATGGTGAACCCCATCCCGAACCTCGACGCCCAGATCCACGGTCGCGAGCGAGTTGCAGGGTGGGGGCTTTTTCTCATCCGCTGCTTCGCTTCGGAGGTCGTCTTCACGCGCGGCCCTTCCGGGCACACGCTGCATCTGAGGTTCGGAGCTTCGGCCCCGCCTTCCCCCGTCGAACCTATTCTCACGAGGCTGGAAGATGGTCTTTAGAGGAAACCACGTTCGCGCCCGGCGACAAGGGCACGCCTGGGTTCTCGCGTTCCCGAAGGAGTTCGGGGCAGACGTGGAGGAGCACCTTGCTCCCGCCGCGGAACAGGCGCTCGCGAGCGATGCGACGCTGATCGTCCTCGACTTCACCTCGGTCGAATTCACGAATAGCGCCGGCATCGGCGCAATCGTGGATGTGCTTCGTCGCGCGCGCGAGCGCGGCGTCGCCGTCGTCTTGGCGGGGGTGAAGGGCCAGCCGCGGATCATCATCGAGCGTGTCGGCCTCTTCGGCTTTGCACGCGCCTACGAGACCGTGGACGAGGCGCTCCGGGGGACTTCCGCGCCATGAACGGCTCCTTCGATGAGGGGGACTTGCTGCTTCTCTACGGGGCCGGTCGGGGTTTCATCGGGCTGCGGGACGAACGGGAGATCCTGCGTCACGCGCTCTTGTCGGTGATGGGCGCGTGCGGCGCGCGCTCCGCCGTCTTCTTGGAGCGCGAGGGTGGCGGCCGGTTGCTCCTGCGGCTGGCGCGGGGGGCGACCTCCTCCGACGGCCTGTCGTTCAAGCTGACGCCCACGATGGAGCGCGCGCTCTCCGAGAATCCCGGCCCGCAGCCGGTACGGAGCGCTGGATGGCTCGATGCGCGCACGCGCGCTCTCTTGAAGCGTCACGGGATCGAGATGCTCGCCGCGGTCACGCGGAAGCAGAGGATCGGTGGACTCCTCGCCGTCGGCGCGAAACTCCTCGACGAGCCGTTCACGACGAAGGATGCGCAGTTCGTCGCCGAGATCGCGGCAATGACGGGCTTGGCGATCCTCCCGGATCCGGAGGATGACGCCGGAAGGTCCCGCACCCGATCGGGTGAGGCGCGGAGCCCTCATGCGCTCCGCGGACATTTCCCCGCGCTTCGGACGATCCAGGGCGATGGGAAGGCGACCCAGGCGGTGATGGAAGAGATCATCGCGCTGGCGGAATTCGATCTTCCAGTGCTGCTCGTCGGAGAGACCGGCACCGGCAAGGAACTCGTCGCGCGCGCCCTCCACGAGCTCAGCCGGCGCGCCTCGGAGCCGTTCGAGGCGATCAACTGCGCCGCGATCCCTCCGGACCTCATGCCGAGCGCGCTCTTCGGCCACGAGCGGGGAGCCTTCACCGGCGCCGTCTCCTCGGTGCGCGGCGCGTTCGAGCGCGCGGGGACCGGAACGCTCTTTCTCGATGAGATCGGCGACATGCCGTTCGCCACGCAGGCGACGCTGCTGCGCGTGCTCCAAGAGCGGCAGTTTCGCCGCGTCGGGGGGGAGGGCCTGCTCCCGGCTCGCGCTCGAATCATCAGCGCGACGAATCGTGATCTTCTCGCGGAGGTCAAGGCCGGCAGTTTTCGCGCGGACCTCTTCTACCGTCTCCAGATGTACTGCGTTCACATCCAGCCGCTCCGGGAGAGGACGGACGAGATCCCGCGCCTGGTCGAGCATCTGCTCGCTCAGCATGCCGGGCCGCACGCAAAGGTGAAGCCCTCGGCCGCCTTCCTCGCCGAGCTGGCTCGGAGGGACCTCCCGGGCAACGTCCGTGAGCTCGAGGGGTTGGTTTTCGGCGCGCTCGTGCGCGCCAAAGGCAAGGGCCCGCTGCTTCCGGCCCATCTCCCGAGAGAGTCGGCCTCGGCACCCGCGCCGGTGAACGTCGCAACCGCCGGCCCGCGACCGG
>JAGVPR010000354.1 GCA_020052115.1 Candidatus Eiseniibacteriota bacterium | reverse complement strand
CTGCTGGCGATCGTCGGCGCGGGGCTGGCGTTCCTGTGGTTCAATGCGCCGCCGGCGGCGGTGTTCATGGGCGATACCGGCAGCCTCGCGCTGGGCGGGGCGCTCGGCGCGGTGAATGCGCGCATCCAGCGTCGCCTGCGGGGTCCGCGTGCTGCCGCCGACGCTCGCCTGAAGAACCTTCTCCGTGGCGTAGCGGGTCGTGATGTCTTCGCCGGTCTTGGCCGAGAGGAGGCGAACCTCCTCGCGCCGGAGCCTCGGATCGTCCTTGATGTCGAGCTTGAGCTTGTATTCCTTTTCGAGGCGGGCGATCCGGTTGCCGTCGGCCTCGAAGATGTGCACCGCCACTTCCGGGTTGACGCGGAACTGCACGAACTTCTCCCGCCGGTCGGTGCCGATGCGCCGCAGGTACCGCTCGATCTTCATGAGCACGGAATCGAGCGAGAGGATGCGCCCCACCCCATCGCAGATCGGGCAGTCGTCGGTGAAGTGGTGCAGGAGGCTCGGCCGCACGCGCTGGCGCGTCATCTCGATGAGCCCCAGCTCGCTCACCTGGAACGCCTTGGTGCGCGAGCGGTCGTTGCGGAGCGCCTGGCGCAGGACGTCGAGCACGGTGCGGCGGTTCGCTTCGACTTCCATGTCAATGAAGTCAATGACGATGATGCCGCCGATGTCGCGCAGCCGAAGCTGGCGAGCCGCTTCCTTCGCCGCCTCGATGTTCGTCCGGAGGATCGTCTCCTCCTGGTCCTTCTTGCCCGTGTAGCGTCCGGTGTTCACGTCAATGGCGATGAGCGCTTCGGTGTGGTCAATGATGATGTACCCGCCGCGCTTGAGCCAGACCTTCCGCTCGAGGAGCTTCTCGATCTCGCTCTCGATGCCGTACTCATCGAAGATCGGGAGCGTCCCGGCGTACTGCTTGACGCGCGAGACGAGCTCCGGGGAGATCGTCTTGACGTAGCTGACGATCTCCTTGTGGACCTGCTTCGAATCCACGACGACACGGTCAATGTCCTCGGTGAAGAGGTCGCGGATCAGACCGGTCGTCATCTCGACGTCCTGGTGGATCGGCGCCGGGGCGCGCGAGGCCAGCGACTTCTTCTCGATCTTCTTCCAGATCCCGTTGAGGTACTTGACGTCGCTCTCGAACTCCGCCTCGCCCTTGCCTTCGCCGGCCGTGCGCACGATGAGCCCGACCCCGGCCGGGCGGAGCCTCTGGAGAAGCTCCTTCAAGCGGTGCCGCTCCTCGCGGTCCACGATGCGGCGCGAGACCCCGAGCGTCTCCACGCCCGGGATGAGAACGAGATAGCGGCCGGGGAGCGAGATGCGGCCGTGGACCTTGGCGCCCTTGGTGCCGATCGGCTCCTTGGCGATCTGCACCAGGATCTCCTGTCCCTTCTGAAGAAGATCCTCGATGCGCGGATCCTCGTCCGCGCGGGATCGCCGCCTCGAGGACGGCGCTTCCTTCTCCTCGTCGTCCGTCAGCTCGTCGAACTCGGCCGGCGTGCCCGCCAGGTCCGACACGTGGAGGAACGCGGTCTTCGGAAGGCCGATGTCAATGAACGCAGCCTGAAGGCCGGGCAGAACGGCGTTGACCTTCCCCTTGTAGATGTCGCCGACCACGCGCCGCTCTTCGGGGCGCTCCATGATGAGCTCGACGAGTTCCCCCTCTTCGAGAAGAGCCACGCGCGTCTCATTCGGATCGGCGTTGATGACGATTTCACGAAACATGGTCAGAGAGTGCCTCCGACGGATGTGGGTTCCGACGGCGCGTCGGGCGAGGCCGGCCGGGAGAGATCGAGCGCCTCCATGGGCGTCCATTCCCGGTCGCCGCGGCGCACGAGAAGCCTCTCGCGCGTCACGTCGAAGAGCCTTGGGTCCATGCAGGAGGTGTCCAGGAGCCGCGTCAAGAGCTCCGCCGGGCGGATTCGGCCGCCCATGTGGAGCCAGACGCGAAACCGGATGCCGGGGGGATCGCTCTCCCCGAGCATCTCGAGATCAATCACCTCGTCCCGCAGGTTGAAGTCCGCCTCGCCACGCGAGCCCCTGTAGAGGACCTGGCTCGTCGCCAGGAAGTTCCGCGTCGCCGCGGCGATCCTCTCCTTGAGAGCCGCTTCCCGTCCATCCCATTCCGTCTTGCTGAGAGCGGTGTCAGTGAGGGCCACCCGGTAACCCGCCGCGTTGATGGCGCTGTCGAGCGAAGGAGGCTCCCCGCGAATGATGCGGGCCTCCCGGATCTCGACGCCTCGAGGCAGGTGGCTCGAGAACGTGAGGAAGAGATCCGAGCGGCCGGGCCGCGAAAGCTCCACGTCCAGGTGCTCGTCCTCTCCCGCCATCCCGACGGGCAAGGGTGGTCCGAACGAGATCTTCTGCCGTCCCTTCTCGAGCGCCGGCGGAACGCCGAGCCGGAGAAAGGCGACATGCAGCAGGTGCACCAAGTCCAGATGCGAGAGAAACCGCGCCGCGCCCGTCTTCCGGTAGCGGAGGCGGAAGCGCGAGCCCTCTTCGTAGACGCCCGAGCGCGGCCCGCGCGGCTTGAGACGCCGGCCGTAGCGGTTCCACGGCGCGGAGGTCCCGGGCTCGTCGCCGAGATCGGAACCGTCGAGCGCCGCCGGCGGCAACACCTCGATCGGCGCCGGCAGTTCGGCCGACAGGGCGCGCGCCCTCTCGGCCCGCAGATCGTCCGCCGTCGCGCCGAAGGAGACCCGGCTCCATGCCGGATCGTTCTCCGGATCGCGAGACGCGGCGAGCGCATCGAAATCCACTCCAAGATCCGTCGCCGCCTGTTCCCAGTGCTCCAGGCGGAACTGCTCCGGCTCGTGGTCGAAGCGCGCTCCGAGCGCGTACGCCCTCTCGATCAGATCCGCGAGCCCGGCGTCGCCGCGCGCGAGGACCGCCTCGACCAGAAACGCCTCCGGCTTCCTCACACGCGGCCGGAGCTTCAGGCGGCCCAATCCGTCCGACACCTGCCGCGAACGCCGCCGGTAGTCGGCAGCGTCCGGGAACGCCTCCCACTGGAACGGGGTCCACGGCCGCGGCACGAACGGCATCACCTCGACGGTGAGCCGCCACCGGGACCTCGGGTCGCGATTGGCCCTCTGCACCTGTTCGATGAGCGGCACGATCGCCTCCCCATCGTCCCCCTCGCCGGGAAGTCCCAGCGTAAAAAGCAGGCGGAGCGACTGGACCCCGTCGCAGCCCGCCTGCATGGCCCCCTCGATGACCTCGTCGTTCGTGACCGCGATTCCGAGGACGCGCCGAAGCCGGTCCGTGCCGCACTCCGGGCAGATCGCGGTTCCGTGCCTCATGCGGGCGAGGGCCGGCACGAGCGGCGGCTCGTATCGCCGCGGGCGCTGCGATTCGAACGTCAGTTCCATATCCATGCCGAGAAGACGCCGCATCAGTTCCTCGGCCAGCGCGCGGGCATTCGGATGATTGTCCTCTTCCCGCGCCCCGACGCGCAGTCTCCGCACCCCCGGCTGCGTGAGCAGGTGGACCGACTCGGCGAGGATCGCCGCCGCGGGGCGGTGATACCAGGCCTCGCGAGGCCGCCAGGGATGAAGCCTCGAGCCGGGCGGCGGACCGTCGCT